>CAITEL010000058.1 GCA_903891375.1 uncultured Neisseriaceae bacterium | reverse complement strand
ATGTAATTAATTCTGGCTAAACTACTTTCGATTAACGTGAGAATATTGTCAGACACAGCAATAATGCGCACTAGTATACTAAAATTTTCAAAACGAAAATTTTGGCGTAATGGATCCAATTTGTTCATCAATTCTAATATTATTTTTGAACCGATAATAACATCTTGTTGTTGAATAATTTGAGTAAAATTTATTAATACGGGATATAATTTAACTAAAAGTTCTGTGAGGCTTTTAGTTGCTCTAGGCAATAAGCTTTTATTAATTACCTGCATATATTCATCAACTGGTAACTTGTAACAAATTATATAGTAAAGAAGAGACTCTTTTTGTTGAAGATCTAAGACTACGCCAGAGCTTATAATATCAAAGATAGCAGTTAGTTTATTAAATGTTTCTGGTATTTTAAATAATACATTAAATTCAGTTAAAATATACTTAAGTACACCACAATCATGTAGAATTTTAAAAAAAGTAGCGATATGATTGCTATTCAATACTTTGGATAGTTCAAGAAAAATTCGTTCATTCGATAAACTTAATAGCTCAGGCTTATCTTTAGCTATTTTTATCATTAAGTTAAAAGTTTCAGGTGCAATGGTGAAATTTAATTTAGCACTAAAACGAGCAACTCTAAGCACACGCAGTGGATCTTCAGCGAAAGCATCAGATACATGTCTAATTATTTTATGTTTTAAATCATTACGCCCTGCAAATGGATCAATGATATTACCTAATTCATCTTCTGCCATAGCATTAATTGTGATATCGCGACGTTTCAGATCTTCTTCCAAGGTTACATTTTTATCAGTATAAAACTTAAACTCTTTATAACCAAGACCATTTTTGCGTTCTTTACGGGCTAGTGCGTATTCTTCGTGAGTTTTCGGGTGTAAAAATACAGGAAAATCACGTCCCACGGGAATAAAACCAAGTGCTAGCATATCCTCAATAGAAGCGCCTACAACGACATAATCCGTATCGTTATTATTGACCCCTAGTAACTTATCACGGATACACCCACCGACTTTATAGATTTGCATAGTCATAGTTTATTAGCATCAGTGTTATCATCACTGAGTATATCAGTGTTTTGTGGTGCATCACGTAGTGCTGTTATGTATTTGAGTAAATTAATATTTGTTTGGTGTTTTAGTTTACTTTCATAGATAGCTTTATTGGTTAAAACTTTTTGTACGTAGTCACGTGTAATTTGAATAGGTATCAATTCGATTTGTATACGATTATCCATACCTGCCAGATTTATTTGCCATTTTTTTGCACGGTTTGGTCCTGCGTTGTATCCTGCGGTTGCATAAATAAAGCTACCAAATTTTTGATAAAGGCTACTTAGATACCACGTGCCAAGTTTTATATTGCAAGTATAATTTAATCGTGAGCATGGCATATATTTAGTTTTACGAAATATATACTGTGCGGTTTGAGGCATTAGTTGCATAAGTCCTTCACCACCATCAAACGCAACTACGCTTGCATTGAATCGACTTTCTTGTCGTGAAATGGCAAGTGTATATGCACTATCTAGGTTCATAATGTCAGCATAAGTTTCAAATGCGGATAAATATGGTGTAGGAAAACTTAGAGCCAGATATCGTGGAACAATTTTATGTGCTGCACTAATACTTAAAATATAGTCACCTGAATCATTAGCTAAAATGCTCATTTGTTTCAATTGTTGTTGGTTGGCAATTCTAGTTAAATAATACCATTCGTAGGTAGCAATGGTTTTAAGTGAAGTAGCATTATTATTTTGACTTAATTTATATAAATTATACACATTTTTTAATGTGTGATAAAACTTATCGTTGGGAATTGGTGTGTTAGTAGGTATCCCCGCATAAAATATAGTAGGTGTATGTAGTTCGCCTTGTGCCAACATGGAATAATACGAATAATCATTACTTATTTTTTGGAGATAGATACTAGCCTTTGCACTTTGATTCAATCCATCATAGGACTTGGCTTTCCAGTACAACCATACATTTTTATCTTGTAAATACTGTGGCATATTGTTTATTGTAGTAATTAACGTTGACCATTTGCCTAAGGCAAGGTAACTACGTGCTTTCCATTCTATTTCATCATCGGATAAATCACTAAATTTGTATTTTTCAAACACAGATATTGCATTGCTAAATTCTTGGTTGGTGGCAAATCGCATGGCAATATAGTTAGCTATAATAGTTTTAGTGGATTTCTCTATAGCGATTGAGTCTAACATTTTCAATGCTTTGTCCGGGTATTTCTTGGAGATATTGGTAATGTAAAATGCTTGAATATATTGATTTTTTGGTAATTTTTTAAATATGGTATTTTGATATATATTAAACTTTATGGGTTTAATCTGTAATGGTGTAGCTATTTGGTTAAAGCTAGTACTGTCATTATTGATGCTCAAATTAATTAATGAATGATGGAGTGAGGCCTTAGATATTTCTTGACGTTGGTACTGTAGTAAGATTAATTGGCTGCACCAATCAGGACCATTGTTATTTATCAACCAATTTTTGTCGGTTTTCATTAAGTAATTAGGGTTAAGTTTTATATTTGCAATATCATAACCACATGTTTCATTTGGGCTAATTTGTGTATTATATAAGGTATTATAAGTTTTTTTGTAATTAGAATATGATTTATTGGTGTAATAGTAGATTAATAATTGGTGTGCGATGTCATTTTCCATATAGCTATTAGGCATTTTAGCTACAAAATCTTCAGCATATGTGGGTTCATTTTTGTAAGAGAGCATAGCTTTTGCGTATAGATATGCAACAACAGGATCCTTATAATTAGCTTGGTATAAGTTAGCAAGTTCATTCAATCTATTGCGGGAAAAATCCCGATCTGCCTCAATTAAGATACTGTTGTTAGTAGCAAATGATACACTTACCATTAAAGTTAGAATAGTTCCAAGAATCTTTTTTAGCATTATATAAGTCTCCGCTAATTTTCCATTATTATACAACGTTTGACGTCAGTGTACTTAGTATTTTACGTACAATTGTATTTAGATAAGGATTTTATGCGTAACTTTTAATCTCTTTGGGTATAATTCCTCGCTGTGTGCCGTGACACTGTCATACCAGCGAAGGCTGGTATCCAGCCCTTGCTCTATAAAAGTTTTTGCTCTAAACAAACCTCGCTGTTTGCTGTGAGGTTTTTGATTTATGGGCTAATATAAATATGACAGTTTACTGCTACATAAATTCTGCAGAAAAACTTCATTTGTTATTAATTAGATACAGGTATAAATATATTTGCAAATGAGAGTTATTCTCATTTATAATTACGTATTAAATAATTTATATATTGGAAAAATAGTGAAAGCGTTGTCTAAATTTAAAAAGTTGGAATGTGGGGTAATTAATAAGATTGATGAATCAATTTTAGGTGGCGGTACCGATTGTGTATCTGGAGAAATTGAAGCACGGTTATTAGAGATGGGTTTTATTGAAGGTGCTACGGTACAGGTGTTACAAAAAGGGATGTGGGGCGGTGAGCCAATTGCAGTTAGAATTAATAACAATAATACACTGATATCATTACGGAAAAAAGAAGCCTCAGTAATTATGACACAAGAGGTTTAGGCTACGATGTTGAAGAATATAAAAATTGCATTAGTGGGAAACCCAAATTGCGGAAAAACAGCAATGTTTAATGCATTAACAGGAAGTAAACAAAGAGTTGCTAATTACCCTGGTGTTACTATAGAAAAAAAACATGGATTTTTTATCACACCTAACCACATTAATTGTACTTTGATTGATTTACCTGGTACCTATAGTTTGAGGTCGCGTAGTCCAGATGAAAAAATAACTCGTGATGTGGTGATGGGGCAATATAAGGAAGAAGATCAGATTGACTTGGTATTATGTATTTTAGATGCTACAAATTTACAAAATGGTTTACGTTTGGTGTTGGAATTAAAGCAAACTGGTAAACCAATGATTGTAGCATTAAATATGATTGATATTGCTAACAATCGTGGTTATCATTATGATTTGATTAAACTACAACAAGAGTTGGGTTGTAAAATCATTGAAACGACTGCGATAAAAAAATATGGAGTGCCAGAGTTAGTGCAGTTAATTGATAATAGCATTCCGAATCTTTCGTGTAGCGAGAATACTTGGCAAGCACCAGATTTAGAAAAATCACGTGACTACCATATAAAAGTAGCGCAAATTCTTGACCGAGTCAAAACAAGTCATGGTGTTCCATCAATTATTTCAGAAAAAATAGATAACATATTCTTACATCCAGTTTTTGGCAGTATAATTTTATTATTTATCCTGTTTGTGTTATTTCAAGCAGTGTTTAGTTGGGCTAAAATACCTCAGGATATGTTACAAAATGGAGCCGATTGGTTACAAGGTTATGTAGGTATGATATTACCTAATTCACTACTTGGCGGCTTATTGGGTGATGGTATTATTGCTGGTGTTGGTGCTGTTGTCGTATTTTTACCTCAAATTTTATGCATTTCATTGTTTATTATAATTTTAGAAGATAGTGGTTATATGGCACGTGCTGCTTTTCTAATGGATAAAATAATGGCGAGTGCTGGGTTACATGGTAAGGCATTTATTCCAATTTTATCTAGTTTTGCTTGTGCTATCCCAGGAATTATGGCAACCCGTACTATTGAGAATAAAAACGATAGATTGGTTACCATTTTGGTTAGTCCATTGGTTACTTGTTCTGCCAGAATTCCAGTGTACACGTTACTTATTAGTATTTTTATCCCAGTTCGTACCGTGTTTGGTATATTTAATTTGCAGGGGTTGGTAATGTTTTCTTTATTTGCTGTAGGTATAATTTTTGTATTACTTATGGCATTTGTTTTTAAATTTTTCTTCTTAAAGGGTGGTAAAGAGCCATCAATTATGGAGTTACCGAGCTATAAACTACCAGGAATTAAAAATCTTTTGATAGAACTAATTAAGCCAGCAAAATCATTTTTGCGCAGAGCTGGGACCATTATCGTATCAATAATGGTTATTTTGTGGGTGTTGTCAACATTTCCTCATGCACCAATTAATGCAAAATTACCAGCAATAGATTATAGTTTTGTGGGTATCATGGGGCATTATTTAGAAGTTATTTTTAAACCAATAGGTTTTAATTGGCAGATAGTTGCGGCTTTAATCCCTGGAATGGCAGCGCGAGAAGTTGCTGTGTCAGCCTTAGGTACAATTTATGCGATAAGTGGTAGTGATGATGCGGTGCGTCAAAGTTTAAGCGTAGTATTACAACATTCATGGTCGTTAGCTACAGCTTTGTCGTTAATTACTTGGTATGTATTTGCACCGCAATGTGTTTCAACTCTGGCGGTAGTTAAGCGTGAGACTAACTCGTATAAATGGCCTTTAATTATGTTTGGCTATCAAATTGGGCTTGCATATTTAATGTCATTTATTGTGTATAGAGTTGCAGTTTTTTTTAGTTAGTAATTATTATTTAGAGGTGAGCGTATGAGTAGTCATTTTTTGGATATCTTTAGTGTTTCGAGTATCATTTTGTTTGCTGTAGTATGGCTAGTTAGAATGTTTTTTAAAATGCGTAAAAATAAATGCGTAACAATGTGTAGCGGTTGTTCTGGTGGGGCGTGTAGTACTAAATCATTTGCAAAAAAATCAGTTACGGGTAGACAAACGATTCCGATAAATACTACAAAATAAAAAATTTAAACTGACATATGGACAAATGGCAGTTATTTATGCTATAATCCGTACTCGTGGTTATTATAACTTGTAGTTATTGTAGTCGTAATTTTATAAAAAGCACACAGATGGTTAAAAAGGGTGTAATCGTTGATTATCTAAACCCATTTGTGGAAGTATAACCCTTTTGAAGGAAATAAAATGTCATTATTAAAAGAAATGTTCGAAGCTGGTGTTCATTTTGGTCACCAAACTAAATTCTGTAACCCAAAGATGAAAAAATTTATTTTTGGTGCAAGAGATAAAATCCATATTATTAACCTAGATCAAACAGTTACGATGTTTGATGATGCATTAAAATTCATTAAGCAGTCTGTTAAAAACAAAGGCTCAGTATTATTTGTAGGTACTAGAACTCATGCAGGTGCAATTGTTGCTGAAGAAGCGATTCGTGCTGGAATGCCATATGTTGACCATCGTTGGTTAGGTGGTATGTTAACTAATTTTGAAACAGTTAAAAAATCAATTAAAAAATTAGAGACAAAAAAAGAATTATTAAATAAAAATGATAATAGTTTATCGAAAAAAGAATTATTAGACTTAAATCGTGAAGTAGCTAAATTACAATCAAGTATTGGTGGAATTGCGGAAATGAAACAAATCCCCTCAGTAATATTTGTGGTAGATACTGGTTGTCATGATATAGCAATAAAAGAAGCTAAACGTTTGGGTATTAAAGTTGTTGGTATTGTAGATACGAACAATGATCCATCAGTTGTTGATTATGTTATTCCAGGTAATGATGACTCAGCTAAGGCTATCAGATTATACTTGTCTAAAGTAGCTGATGTAGTTATTCAAGCTAAAGAGAGTTCTTCTGTAGATTTAGCTAATCAAATTAAAATCGAGATGGTTGAAGAATCTGATGAGGCTAAACAAAAAACTGTACATAGAGTAAAAAAAGCAGATACTGAATCTGTCTCAAATGCTGATGTAGAAGTTACTGTTGCTGAATAAATTAAACGTATATACTCATTCATATTCAAACTCCATGTTTGTTGCCAAGCTCCTTACTTACTACCTGTAGGTGGCGTCGCTTGGCGCCTCCATGGATCTTGAATCTGTTCGAGTATACGTGTTCATTTTCATAAATAAGGAGAATAATTAATGTCAAATATAACAGCCAAGATGGTTGCTGAACTCAGAGAAATTACTGGGTTAGGGATGATGGAGTGTAAGAAAGCACTAGTTGAGTCTGAAGGTGATTTAAAAAAAGCCGAAGAGATCTTACGGGTTAGAAGTGGTGCAAAAGCAGGTAAAGTTGCAGGTAGAACCGCAGCAGAAGGTACAGTTGTTGTCTATGTTAGTGCTGATGGTAAGCATGGTTCTTTAGTTGAGATTAACTGTGAAACAGATTTCGTAGCTAAAGATGATAACTTTGTTAATTTTGCTAATGGGGTTGCTAAAGTTATTGTTGAGCAAAATATCGCTACTCTTGAAAACGTCTTTAATGCAAAATTGGAAAATGGTGCTACCGTTGAAGAAATGCGCAAAGAACTTGTAGCTAAATTAGGTGAAAATATTTCCGTACGTAGATTTGAACGATTTTCAACAGATGGATATATAGCTACTTATTTACACGGCAAGAAAATTGGTGTAGCAATTGATATGGTTGGTGGAGACACTGAGCTTGGTAAAGATTTGGCGATGCATATTGCGGCGAGTAAACCGATTTGTGTATCTAAAGAAAACGTACCTACAGATAAAATCGCATCTGAGCGTAATATCTATATGCAACAAGCAGAACAATCGGGTAAACCTGCAGAAATAATTGCCAAAATGGTTGAGGGTAGAATTAGTAAATATCTTGCTGAAATAACTCTATTGGGTCAATCATTTGTGAAAAACCCTGATGTAACTGTTGAAAAACTATTGCAAAGTAAAAACGCTAAAGTAAATAATTTTGCCATGTTTGTGGTTGGTGAAGGTATTGAAAAAAAATCAGTAGATTTTGCTGCAGAAGTAGCCGCCGCATCTATAGTTAGTAAATAATTGTTAAAAACATTTTTTGTTTTATAGAAAATCCTTCACATTAGTGAGGGATTTTTGTTATAATATTGAATATACTTGATGCGCTATTACACGGCATCGCTCATCAAAGATTTCAAATTTCTGGTGTGTTAAGTATGAATGTGTATATAAATTTTATTTAGTGAGAAAAAATAATGAATAGTTCTATAGTGTCGACTGAAAAAATGGAAAATTCCGATGTGTCGACTGAAAAAATGGAAAATTCTATAATGTTTACCGATAATGCAGTAAAAAAAGTTCGCGAATTAGTAGACGAAGAAGGTAATCCAGATCTAGGTCTGAGAGTTTTTGTAACTGGCGGTGGATGTTCTGGGTTTCAATATGGTTTTACTTTTGATGAAATAACTAATGATGACGACCTCGTTGTCGAAAAAGAAGGTGTTAAGTTCTTGGTTGATAGTATGTCTTATCAATATTTAATTGGGGCGGAAATTGACTATGTGGATTCTTTTGAAGGTGCACAATTTACTATCAAAAATCCAACAGCAACAACAACTTGCGGATGTGGGTCTTCATTCTCTATATAGAGGATGTTTTGGATGTGGCGATTTGTACTATTTTTAACAATGTTATTGACGGTTAATTGCTCAATGGCTTTAGCGTTGGCAGATTTTGTACCAAAATTCTTGCTAGTCAAATCAAATTCGTCAACGCAGACAAATAATGCCACTAATACTCAGACAAATAATGCCACAAATACTTACAACAATGATTTCACTACGAATGCAGTTAGTGGGACTAATTACTGTGATAATGGACAGTACATGAGTTCCAGTTCTGTATTTTGTAACAATAAAAAAGAGAGTTATCTTTTTGGTGGTGATATTCCTGGTATTTCAAGCAGTAGCAGTGTGTCATCAGATACAAATAGTTCAAATGTAGCACCAAAAACGCCAACTTCGTCGGCAAATCAAAATGCATTGCAAGGTCAAGAATTAAAAAATGCAATGAATAAATACAAAAGTAATTATAATTGGTCAATTGAACCAAGTGAGAATGTAAAAATGAATGTTGGTATCAATCAATTGCAACTTAATATTAAATATTAGTAGGATGTAAATGTAGTGGTTTATTTAGCGATATTAATTTCATATTTAGTAGGTTCTTTATCTTTTGCGATTATCGTGAGTAAATATTATAGAATAGAAGACCCACGTTTGTATGGTTCTAAAAATGCAGGAGCTACAAACGTAATGCGTAGCGGTAATAAAAAAGCTGCAGGATTAACTTTACTTGGTGATTTGCTAAAAGGTTTAGTGGTGGTTCTTGTGGCTAAGCATTTATTTAATGTTAATGGTACTGAGTCAGTTGTAGCGTTGTGTGGAATATTTGCAGTAATCGGACACATATACCCTGTGTTCTTTAAATTTAAAGGAGGCAAGGGTGTTGCTACGGCAATAGGGGTTATATTGGGTTTTAACCCATTGGTTGCTTTATTTTTGGTAATTACTTGGGCGATAATTTTTATGTTATTTAGAGTTTCATCGGCGTCGGCATTGGTTGCGATAATTTGCGCTCCTATTTATGCTTTTGTTTTGATGGGTAATAATGCATATTTTGGGGCTATCTTACTGGTTGCTTTTTTTATTGTTTATACTCATAAAACGAATATCGT
>CAITEL010000057.1 GCA_903891375.1 uncultured Neisseriaceae bacterium | reverse complement strand
TGTCAAATACCCAGCTTGAAATAATATCGCAGTTTAAACTATCCATTGACAATGATTTTCGTTCTTTTTTCATATAAAACCTGCGAAAAATTATTTTTTAATATTGTTCACAGGTATTGATTTTACTACATTTTTACTTTTATAGGGAATTACTGAGCATTCCGATTAAACAGACTCTACTGTAAATAATTTATTGTATTGTCGGAAAGCATATCTATCTGTCATTCCAGAAATATAATCAGCAACAACCCTGTGTAAACCATCTTCTGCAATTCTTACTCTGAATTGATTAGGTAGTAGTAGTTGTTCACTCATATAAGCGCCAAATAAAGCACGAATAATATTTGCCGCTTTAAAACGTAACTGCATTACTGAGCTATGTTTGTATAAATTTTTATGTAAGAACTTCTTCAACTCACGTTGTGACTCATACATATCTTCGCTATATTTGACCAACATCGGTGCATTTTTAATATCATCCAAAGTTTTTATATCATTCTGTGCTATATTCTCACGGGTGGTTTCAATTAGATCATAAATCGTAACATTTATCAGACTTCTAACTAATTCTTTATGTAATCTACGCCCTGTTAAATTTGGATAATTACTTAAAACTAAATTTAATTGCTGTTTTATAATACTAACTTCTTGTAACTCTTCTAAAGTTAAAAGATTCGCACGTAAGCCATCATCTACATCATGATAATTATAAGCTAATTCATCAGCAATGTTGGCTAACTGTGCCTCAAGACTAGGCCGTTTATCATTAATAAAACGTTCTCCAAGTGCTCCCAAATTTTGCGCATTCTTCAAACTGCAATGTTTAAGTATTCCCTCTCGTGTCTCAATAGTTAAATTTAAGCCGTTAAATTCCGCATAACGCTCTTCTAGTTTATCCACAATACGTAAAGATTGTAGATTATGCTCAAAACCATCAAAACCAGCTGTAATTAAACAATGGTTTAACTCATCCTGCCCCACATGACCAAATGGTGTATGTCCCAAATCATGCGCCAAACAAATTGCCTCAACTAAATCAACATTTAAATTTAGCGCATGAGCAACAGAACGCCCAACTTGTGCAACTTCCAAACTATGCGTAAGCCTAGTACGAAATAAATCACCCTCGTGATTAATAAACACCTGCGTTTTGTATTCGAGACGACGAAACGCACTCGAATGTATGATTCTATCACGATCACGCTGAAATTCAGTACGATATTTGGGGGGGCTTTCTGATATTACCCTACCTTCTGAAGTACTTATTGCATACGGCATTAAATTACTCATGTATACTCTCTTTTATAATATTTACAATTTTTATGTGACTATCGGTGATTCCTAAAGATTTAGCCTTCGACGCCATTTGATAACACGTGTCTCGATCAAATGATGCCATTAGTTCCACCATTTTATTTACCGTAAAACTCTGTTGTAGAATCATTTTACTCGCACCTATGTCTACCAAAGGTTGTGCATTTGTCTCTTGATGATTGTCTACTGCATATGGATAAGGTATAAAAATAGTAGCTAGGCCTATTGAACATATTTCACTCACCGTTAAAGCACCAGAACGACAAATCACCAAATCTACATCATTATAAACCTCTGCCATATTATCTATAAAATTTACAACTTTTACCTTAATATTTAATTTAGCGTAATGCTCCAGTACCGCTTGGCTATCGCATTTACCCACCTGATGTGTTATATGATTTATATTAGTGAGCTTCGCAAATATTTCAGGTAGAGATTCATTAAAAAATTTTGCACCTAAACTGCCCCCAACAATAAGAATATTTAACCCACCAGTTCTCGATGAATACCGTTCATCTAAATCGTAAACTTTTAGAATATCTTGTCGGAGTGGATTACCTACAAGTATAGTTTTATTACTGGCTAAAACTCCCTTAAACGCAATTAATATCTTTGTCGCTATTTTAGATAAGATTCTATTTGTAAGCCCTGGGACTGAATTTTGTTCGTGAATGATTAATGGAATGCGAAAGAGTCTTGCCGTTAAAGCCACAGGAAAAGAAGCATACCCACCAAAACTAATCACAACAGCTGGGCGATATTTTAAAATCAATCTGACCGATTTAAAAATAGCTCGCACCAAACTAAATGGAGTTTTAATTAAAACCATGAACCCTTTGTTTCTTAAACCTGAGATCTTGACTGTTTCTAGTGTTATTCCATATTTAGGCACAATTGTATTTTCTACTCCTAAAGACGCTCCCACCCAAATAACATCATATTCTTTTTCAATCTCTTGTGCCACAGCCAAAGCTGGAAAAACATGACCTCCAGTACCACCAGCAGTAATTATGACTGTTTTTTTCATCTAATCAATCTCGATTCCACGTTTTAACTTTTTATTTTCATAATCTATTTTTAATAAAATGGCTAGCGCAATACAATTGATTAAAATTGAACTTCCGCCATATGATATAAACGGCAAAGTCAAACCTTTCGTTGGTAAAATACCAATCGTCACGCCAATGTTGATTAACGCTTGCACCAAAAACCAAACGCTAATACCTTGAGCCACCAACGCTTGAAATCTACGGTTCATTAAATATCTTGACTCCGTCGCAATAACAGTGAATCCACGGTAAAATATAATCCAAAACAGTAGTAATATCACCCCAACACCAAGCATCCCTGTTTCTTCCGCTATAATTGCTAAAATAAAGTCCGTATGTGCCTCAGGTAAATAAAATAGTTTCTCGATACTGTTACCTAAACCTACACCAAGCCAACCGCCATGACCAACAGCCAAAAGAGAATGTGTTAATTGGTAACCCTTACCTAAAGCGTCTTGCCAAGGGTCAATAAAACCTAAAAATCTACGCACGCGGTAAGGCTCTACCGCAACTAAAAGCACAAAACCAATAACACCAAGAGCGGCTAATGTTATAATAAATTTTCTACTCATATTTGACATATAAAACACACTTAAGGATATAATGAATACAACTGTTGCAGTCCCCATATCAGGTTCTAATAGCAACAAAACCGTATAAACACCAATAAGTAATAAAACTGGGCCGTAATCTGAGAAAAATCGACGCAAACTTAAACTGCGATCACACAAATAATAGGATAAATATATGACAATACCTAATTTAGAGAGTTCTGATGGCTGTAACCCAACACTACCTAGTCCTATCCACCGCCTAGACCCGTTAACAACTCTACCTACATGTGGAATTAACACCATCATTAAAAAAAGTGCCACGATAATTGCTATTTTTGTGGCGTTAGCTTTCCAAAATGCTGTCGGTTGATTAAACGCTAAGATGCCAGCAAGTACACCAATTATAATGCTACCCAAATGACGAATAAAGAAGTAATACTCTGAATGTGAACCAGACGACGCATAGGCAATAGATGCAGAATAGACCATAATTAGACCTATTGCCATTAATAATATAACTGAAAATATGATTTTACTATCACAAATAGAATCGTATTTTGTTTCTGAATCAATAAAAAACCATTTAACGATTTTATTCAATATTTTCATATTTTCATATTTTCATAACTATTTGTATTTTATTTGAATCCCACAAAACACATAAATTGCCTGTGGGAATGAGATTTATGCAAAATTTTGTGCAACAAAGTCCCAGTTAACTATTTTGAAAAAACCTTCTAAATAATTGGGCCGACTATTTCTATAGTCGATATAATAAGCATGTTCCCAAACATCGCACGTTAAAAGTGGTATTGCCGATGATGTTAATGGAGTTGCCGCATTCGAGGTAGAGACTAAATCTAGCTCGCCAGCTGGTGTTTTAACTAACCAACCCCAACCAGAACCAAATGTACCAATACTTAATTGACTAAACGCCTTTTTAAATTCATCAAAATTGCCCCATTTTTTATTGATAGAATCTAATAATGCACCTTTAGGCTCAGTTTTATTTGGTGTTAAACAGTTCCAATAAAAAGAATGATTCCAAGTTTGTGCCGCATTATTAAATACTCCACCTGATGATTTTTTAACTATATCTTCTAATGACATAGACTCAAATTCAGTACCCTTGATTAAATTATTTAGATTAGTAATATATGTTTGATGGTGCTTACCATAATGATACTCCAGAGTTTCTTTTGAAATAACTGGAGCTAGCGCATCTAATGCATAAGATAGTTTAGGGAGTGTGTGTTCCATATTTATATTTCCTTAAAAAAAATAGTTTATTTAGTTGTAATTGAATATGCACATAGGTTATTAACTTATTTTTCCGTAATTACCCGTTTAATTAGTTATACTTAGTGCGCTCGAAATTTGAGGTTTTTGATAAGCGACGCCGTGTACAAAAGTACATCAGGAGCGAAATCAGAAAGCTCAAATGATGACCGTGCTAAGTATAAGCAGTATACATGCGTTTATAAACAAAATACGTAGCTATACTAACTATAGAAGACCAAAACATTACTATAATAAAACCAAGAATAGCACACGGTATTATTATGGCAAGTGTAATTTTAGCACTCCATAACCAGACTAAAAACCAACCTATCGGAATAACGATAAGTATCCAAATACCAGCCAAAGTAATTGAATAAAGTAATAAAGCTAAAATATTTTGTGCACTTGCTTTTAAACTTAACCACATAGCAGTTTTAGGTTCAATGTTATCATGATTTAAACAGATAGCTGGTGACAACCACATTGCCATCGCCAAAATCAATGATGGAACTGTTAATATTAAAATTAAACCAAAAGAAGTTATTCCAATATTGCTATTGCCAACTCCAAATTTTGACTCAAGATACATTTGAATCAGCATTAGTATCGCACTAATACAAAAATTTAAAAAAGCTAACCGTATAACCATGGCTTTACTAAACACACCTTTAAATATATCATTTATTTTTAAAGGAGCATTAATTTCTGTTCTTGCCGCAAAATACATAATCTTGGCTTGAATAAGTGGAGTTAAAAAAGCACCTAAAAATGGCACCAGAGTTAGAATAGTATAAAAAAACTGAAGAATTAAAAAATGTACAGGACGCTCTCTAAATATAATAAACGCACGCTTTATCCAAATTAATCCAGATTTTAATTCTAAATCTTTCCTAATTTTTAAACTTTCCATAACTCACCATTTCAAAAAATTAAATGTCTACACCATATTTTACCACAAGAACAGTTTCAACAATAAATTTTGTAAACTTGTGGACTCAAAGACGAAGGGTATTCTTAACAGTTTACAATGTTCACGGCTAACCCACCCAATGACGTTTCTTTATACTTAATACTCATTTCTTGCCCAGTTCTAAGCATAGTTTTAATAACCCTATCTAGGCTTATGATTCCTGGCTCTTCTTCTAGTAATGCTAAATTAGCTATATCTATTGCCTTACTTGCCGCAACTCCATTACGTTCTATACATGGAATTTGAACTAATCCACCCACTGGATCACATGTTGTACCTAAATTATGCTCCATTGCTATTTCAGCCGCTTTTTCTATCTGCACCAAAGAGCCACCTAATACAGCAGTTAACGCACCTGATGCCATAGAACAAGCAACGCCAATTTCTCCTTGACAACCGACTTCTGCTGCCGAGATTGAGGCCCCCAATTTATACAATACACCAATAGTACCAGCTGTTAAAATGAATTCTATAAGTTTTTCTGAAGAAGCACCAGCACAAAAATTGCGATAATACTCTAATACACCAGGAATAGTACCAGCAGCCCCATTTGTTGGCGCCGTCACAATTCTGCCAAAAGCTGCGTTTTCTTCATTCACAGCTATTGCATATGCCATTGAAAGTAGTCGTTCTTCCTTAGGTGTAGCTTTTACTCCAGCTGTAAACAATTTTTTATATAACCCTGGTGCTCTTCGTCTAACATTTAAACCTCCTGGTAGTAAACCTTCGGCATGTAATCCTTTATTAACCGAGTCATGCATTACTTCAATAATATCAAGAGCTTCTCGTTTTAATTCTTCTATCGATTTTCGAGTTAACTCGTTCTGTGTAACTAATTGCGCTATTGACATGTTATTTTTTTTACATAAACCAAACAATTCTGTAGCATTGTTAAAACCATATGGAACTTTAACTTCATTAACCTGTGCTTCAATATTGAATTCAGCTGCCGACACGATAAACCCACCACCAATAGAAAAAAACTCTTCTTGAAATAATTCACCAGTGTTTAAATACGCAATAAAACGCATACCATTTGAATGTTGCTGTAAAAATTCATTCTTATTTAAAATCACATCTCTATCATAAATAAAATCAATTTCAACTTTATGATTTAATAATATTTTATTTGCCTGTTTAATTTGAATTGTTCTTGAAATAAATGTTTTGGGGTCAATTGTTTTGGGTGTTTCACCAGACAATCCATTTAAAACTGCGAGAATTGTACCATGCCCCTCGCCAGTTAAAGCCAAAGAACCAAACAAATCAACCTTGATGCGCACTGTAGATAATAAAATTTTTTGTTGTTCGAGTGAATTTATAAATTTTAACGCCGCTTTCATTGGCCCTATTGTATGGGAACTAGATGGACCTATCCCAATATTAAACATATCTAATGGACCTAACATTTTATTTCTGTACCCTTTCTTATTCTTATACTTAACACTATCATCATTTGAGATTTTTGATTCCGCCCCTGATAGACTACGAGTAGGTGACACCGCTTATCAAAAACATCAAATTTCGAGCGCACTAAAGTATATTTAAATTAATTCACCCTGTTTTGGATTATATTTTTTATCCACAATAGCACTCACTTTATCATCTTGCAATACAATTTCTACCCTATCATGATGTTTTAATTTTCTCCCCATAGTGATAACTTCTCCATTTGAGTTTCTGATAATTGCATAGCCTCTTTGTAAAATATTTGTAGGATTTACTAATTTTAAATGTTGTGCTAAATTATTAAGTTTAGTAAGTTTAGTTTGAATTTGCGAATCTGTAGCTATTGTTAACTTTTCCATCAAATAATTTAGTTTATTTTCATAAACCGTAAGATTAAGTTTTTTTATATTTAACTTGGATTTATAAAAATGTAATTGCATCTTACGGCTATCAATTAAACTATTTATACGTAAAATTAACCGCTGTTTGTTATGTAACAGCCTATTACTTTTCTCTTGTAATTGATTTATCGGATTAAGTAACCTCAACTGTCGATGATATAAATCAACTTTTTGCTTGCAATCATTCATTTTGGTTTCAAATTTATGTAATAATTGTATATGTAATTTATTTAATGTGGATAACCACTCATTTCTACCC
>CAITEL010000056.1 GCA_903891375.1 uncultured Neisseriaceae bacterium | reverse complement strand
GTATAACTTAAGTAGGCACGAAGTTCTAACGCAATAAAATGCTCGAATGCTTGACCAAATAAATCTGTTTTTGGTGATAGCGAAGTAATACCCGCAAGTTGATTTTTAACCCCAATATCAAAGTAATAAAACCTAGCAGTTGAAGCTGCTTTACGTTTTATGGAATGCATCCACGGTTCAACGATAAACCCCAAAAAAGTATCTTGTAAAATAGTATAATATTCACGTAATGTTACACTACTCACGCCAGTATCACTAGCAATAGAAGAAAAATTAAGAGTATTACCACTGGTTAATGCCGATAATTGTAAAAATCTGCTAAATGCGGGGAGTTTATGTACGATGGCCTCTAATCTGATTTCTTGCTCCAGATAAGTATATACATAAGCCTCTAAATCTTCTACGGGTTCATCACTTAAATAAATCATGGGTAGGCCACCGTACTGTAAGTAACGAGATAAATTAAAATCAATAATTTCGTGAAATGTGAGTGGAAATAATTCAGCTTGCCTTGCTCGTCCTGCTAACAAATTAACTCCAACTTTTTTTAATTTTCGTGCACTACTGCCAGTTAATAAAAAATGATAGTGATTTTTTTCAATTAATCGATGTACTTCATTTAATAATTCTGGTACACGTTGTATCTCATCAATCACAATAATTTTTTTGTCCGTCTGCGCAATTATATTTTCTAGCTGACTTGGATTCTCAAGAAGTCTTGTATATGTTACAGAGTGCAGTAAATCTATAATTAAAGCATCGTCGCCTAGTTGTTGGGCTATTAATGATGATTTTCCTGTTCCTCTAGGACCAAACAAAAAATGTGATTTTTTTTCAATTAAATGTGTTAAATCAAGAGTTCTTTTTAAAAACATACTAACCTCGCAATAAACTTAAAATCTAAACCACCACTTTAGATTTTAGCATAATTTCTGAAGTATCGGTTTAATTTTATTGAACTGCAATAACTGCAAGATTCTACTACTACCTACTGTCGCATGCTATTTGTGAATCGTAAGAGATTTAGGTGTGTTTTAAGATTAGGCTCTATATGTGTTTCAGGGTCTTTTATCAAATATGATAAATTTTAACCCTAATCAGAATCTACTACATAGATAACAGGTTGTTTTTATTATCCATTTTCTTTTCTGAGTCGGGTGTGTTTTTACAATAATGCAAACCGATTATAAAAGACCCAACTCATTTCTAGTTTTCAGGACTGAAAACTAGAAATGAGTTGGTAGAGAAAGTGCTTACTCGTCCGCAATACAAAAATCAATAAATAACTTTGTCATATCTACATTTGCAATCTCTATTAATAATTCTTGGCCATTGTGAAATTGTTTTCCAGTTTTCTTACCCACTAGCACTTGTTTTTTTTCATCAAAAATAAAATAATCATCACCCAATTCGGTCACATGTAAGAGTCCATCGAGCATTAGGTCTGGGATATATATAAATAATCCAAAGTTTACAATTGAGGTTACTGTGCCTTTAAATGTTTTTCCAATGTGAGTTTTTGCATATTGGCATTTATAAAAAGAATCAACTTTCCGTTCAAGATCTTCAGCTCTACGTTCTGTTGACGATGTTTGTTCACCCATGGATTCTATTGGATCGGCATAAGCATAGATTTTACCTTGCAATATGTTTTTTAAAGCTCTATGGGTTAAAAGATCTGGATAACGTCGAATAGGTGATGTAAAATGTAGATATTTACCATAGCTTAAACCAAAATGTCCAATGTTATTTGGTGAGTATACGGCTAATTGCATAGAACGCAGTACGGTTTGCTGAATTGCGGGGAATTGCTCATGATCGTGAATATTGGTTAATAATAAAGAGTAGTCATTCGGAGTGAGTTGTTCGTATTGTACCTCAAATGGTATTGCTAGTGAATTCAGATAAGATTTCAAGTTATTAAATTTCTCTTGACTAGGTTTCTCATGGATTCTAAATAAACACTGATGGTTATGTTTTAACATAAAGTCGGCTATGCTTACATTTGCGGCTAACATACACTCTTCAATTAATTTATGAGCGTCAAGTCGTGTTCTTGGTATGATTCCAGTGACAGTTCCATCTTCACCAAAGGCAAAGTATGGTTCTTCTGTTTCAAAATCAATGGCACCACGAACTGCACGACTCTTTAATAACGTTTTGAATACTTGGTATAAATTACTAATATTACTTATTAGTTCTTGAGGTGTTTTACTGATGTCATCGATCCATGATTGCACCTGCTTATAGGTAAGTCTTGCTGCCGAATTTATAACACCATTAAATACTTCATATGAAACAATATTACCTTCAAGGTCAACTCGCATTTTGCAACACATCACGAGTCTATCAACATGTGGATTAAGAGAACATAACCCATTAGATAAACTCTCAGGAAGCATTGGTATCACCTGGCGAGGAAAATACACTGAAGTACCTCTTTGGTAGGCATCAATATCTAATGGGCTTTCGTGCGTTACATAATGGGCCACATCGGCAATGGCTACATATAATGTGTATATCTCATCTGCATATTCACAGTAAACTGCATCATCAAAATCCTTGGCATCTTCACCATCTATGGTCACAAATGGTGTGTTTCTTAAATCAGTTCGGCTTTTTAAATCCTTACTAAGCACTGTGTCTTTAAATTTAGAAGCTTGTTCTAGGGCTAATTTACTAAATTCTGTGGGTAGGTTAGCTTCAATAATAGTTTGTGCAATGAAGGCTTTTTCTTCGCCAAGTTTACCAATGGAATTTAATATTTGCACCATAAAATACGGCATGTCATCACTAGGGTAAGCAGTAATAACAGTATTAAACAGTTCGTCTTTTTCAAATGAACCAGCATTATCTTTAATAAAAACTAAATAATTACCAAATTTGGGATTTGATATTTGTAATAAATTTTTATCGCCATGGGGTTTTATTGTACCAATCAAATGGGTTGTATTATGTTTGGTGATATTGATAATAGAACCATTATAGTTACCTGCACCATCTTTACGACACGAGACCTGAACTTCATCATGATCTAAGGCAAAGTTCTCGCGATCAGCTTTAATATTAATTGAAATATTAGAATCTTTTTCTATGGCTACACCACCAATACCAGTTTTATTGCGGTAATACGTACAGTGTTTAGTAAGCGTATCTTGTTTATCCTGAGAGGATGTATGTTTTTTCTTTTTTGACATAATAATATTTTTTCTATAAAGTATGTAGGTTATAACATTCGAGGGTGTTTTTAATAAGAATCGCAATTGTCATTGGGCCAACACCACCTGGTACTGGTGTAATATAACTGACCTTGTCCACAATATCATCAAAGTCAGTATCACCACATATGGTGTTATCTGATAAACGGTTTATGCCTACGTCAATTACAACACAGTTTTCTTTAATCCATTCTTTTTTTAGAAATTTAGGTTGTCCAATCGCAATAACAATGAGGTCAGCCAGAATGGTATATTGTGGAAGATTTATCGTTTTATTATTACACATTGTGACGGTGGCTCCACGGTTAAGTAATTCTAATGCCATTGGTCGCCCAACAATATTTGAAGTTCCAATTACAACTGCATTTTTACCAGAATATTCAAAATTTATGCTATCTAACATATGTATAATGCCATGTGGTGTACATGGGCAAATGCTTGGATCTTGTACAGTAAGTGAGCCAATATTATAGCGATGAAAACCATCTACATCTTTAATTGGATTAATCGCATTAATTACTAATTTACTATCTAAGTGTGGAGGTAATGGTAGTTGCACCAATATACCATCAATATTTTTATCATGATTTAATTCGGCGATTAAATTTAAAAGCCCATATTCGGTCGCATCTTCGGGTAATGCATATTCAATTGATTTTATACCAACTTTAGTACATGCATTTTTTTTATTTCGCACATAAATTTCTGAAGCGGGGTTCTCTCCCACAACAACAACGGCTAGTGCTGGAAGACGTTTTTTGGCGGAGTGTAGCTGTTGTATTGTGATACTGGCCTCTTGTAATATTTTATCTGCAAGTAATTTTCCATTTATTATATTATTGTTCATCTAATTTCAACCTTTGCAAATTTTCGTTTACCAACTTGAATTACGTATTCGTTATTGTGAGCTAGAATTAACGACTTGTCAGATACCTTGTCACCATTTATTTTAACACCACCTTGCTCGATCATTCTCAAACCTTCAGAGGTGGAAGATACAAGGTTAGCTTGCTTTAAAACTGTAGATATAGCTAGACCATCATTATTATGAAGAGTTATTAGTGGAAGATTATCAGGAATACCACCTTGAGTAAATCTGAGTTCAAAATCAGCGAGAGCATCTTCTGCCATTAAACGAGAATGGTATCTTTCAATAATTTCCATAGCTAACAAAATTTTAATATCTTTTGGGTTTTTACCATTTTGTACTTCATTTTTAAAAACGTTAAGTTCGGTTGTGGTTTTTAAAGAGATTAAATCATAATATCGCCACATCAATTCATCTGAAAGACTCATAAGTTTTCCAAAGATTTCTTTGGCTGGTTCATCAATGCCAATATAATTATTTAATGATTTGGACATTTT
>CAITEL010000055.1 GCA_903891375.1 uncultured Neisseriaceae bacterium | reverse complement strand
TTCAGGAATCAGTCGAATTTGCTCCCAAAAAGAACGCCTAAACATGCTACAGCACCCAGTAACATTATTTCCTAGCAGATAATCTACAAAATATTTAGAGCTATTAAGCCGACTATACTGCCTATGAGAACAAGAGATTAATTCACCATTATCCTTAACAACGATAGCATCACTATGTATCAATAATGCTTCACCAATATTATTAATTAAGAGACTCAATTTGTCAGTAAACCAAATATCATCTTGGTCAGACAGCGCAATGAATTCTCCTACACATGTATCAATAGCCTTGGTAAAGCTTCTAACTACACCGAGGTTTGATTGATTTTGAATTAGTTTAATGTTATTATTATATTTGAGTTGATATTCATGAATAATTTGTATAGTTTTGTCAGTCGAGGCATCGTCAACAATAATGATTTCAATATTAGTATAGGTTTGAGTTAGGATACTATTTAATTGGGCTGATAAGTATTTATCTCCATTATATGTTGCCATGGCTATTGAGATTAGAGGTAACTCACTCATATCTAAATTCTAATCATTTATTGCCATACTTTAGGTAACTTAGTGCAAACAGCATCAAATATAAAATTGTTTTGCTGAAATATATTTTTAAATAAAGCGATTTCTATATTTCCATCAAGCCCTTGTAGTTCTGGAGATACAACACACAATTTAAATTCAGCACCAACCAGTTTATCATAATCAAAAACTGTTAAAGGAAATTTGGTAAAACAGTCAATCCACACCCAATCCACCAACCCTTTCAAGGATAACACTGTTTCTATTGATTCATATTCAGAAAATCTAACAGCACTTTGATGTACTCCACGTTTAGCATATTTGATCAAAAAAGGAAAAGACTGATCTAAAAAGAAAAATTTAGATATATTATATTTATGCATTAAATTTAATAAACTATCTTCTAAACCTTCTTCTTTTACATTTAAAATCAAAGTTTGATGGTGATAATTCTTTAACCATTCTTCAAATAACTCACCTTTTTTTAACGGATCATGATGTATCATCAACTGTCCATTATTGGTTCGTATATCAACTTCAATGCCGTAATTATTCGGTGTCGCTATTAACTCTGTAATTGTATTTCTTCTATGAGCTATGATTTCCATTTAATAACCCTTTCGTTTTAATTTTAAGCTAAAATCAATTGTTCGCTTTATAAATTTGTATTTGGCTTGCCAATTAATATTCCAATGCGATGTACCATATGCACGGTCACCAAACCTTACCAAAAAGCGAAATACTTTTAATTTATTACTCTTAGCTAAATAATATGCGTACAAATCAAGTGCAAAATCTGTTGGTGGATTTTTCCATTTCTCATTATAAAACTTACGTGAAAACATAGTAGGTTGCGCATTGATATCCCAAAGTTTACGCCTTAATAATATCGTTTCAAAAACACTCATACCAAAAGTAAATATTTTATCACCTAGTGGTCTACCATAACGTCTACCTTTAACAAAAATATTTTCTCCATGTTGTAAAAATAGATTTTTAGCACCTAATACATCTATAGGATCAGTTTGCATATCTGCATGCGTCCAACCAATAATATCACCAGAACACTCATTAAGTCCACTAACAATACCAAAACCATACCCTTGATTAACAGCGACTTTAATACTTTTACATTGCAAGCAACTTGGTAATAAGTTAGCCAAAACATCTTGAGTATCATCAGTAGAACCATTATCAACAATAATAACTTCAAAATCTTTGTCTTCACAAAGTTTTACACAACGAGCAAACAATAATGGCAAATTTTTTGCCTCATTATAACAAGGTATCACTAAAGAAAAACGCATTAATTTATATCTTTCCTACAAAAACAAACATCCGCATACCCATAAAATTCATTATAGCTGAAACACTGGTTGCAATTAAAAACGCAAATTGAACCGATAACCATTCCGTCCCAAAGATTGACAGGAGCGTGCCATTTAACCCTACATTAACCCCTAATGTAGCAAGATAAAGTATCGCAAATTTACTCACACTATAATTTGCCACATTACGGTGTTTAAATGTCCAAATTTTATTAATAAAGTATGCAAAAATAGAACCCATAACAAAACCAAAAGCTTTTGCTGGAGCATATGAATTAACTATTAAAAGCATTAAATGGTAACAAATAAAGTCAATTAATACTGTTGTAAATCCAACTATCAAAAACCGCCTTAATTCAATTTTTATCACATACAACCTCGTGGTAATTCAGGTAAAGTCTGTTTATATTTATCAATAAGTTGAGGTAATATGTCTTTCGGTATCATTGTATCTAATTCTAATCGATATGGATGCGTTGCCCATTTATGAAAACAAGACTGCCAATATTCAAATGTACGTAATTCATTCGGCGTACCCCATGGTATATAATTATCAACTTCAAAAACCCTACATTTAAAACCTAAGTTCATTGCATCAGTAATACACGAATCCAAATAATATTCACCATTGATTTGCCCATTTCTTGCAATTAATGACTCATAACATTGTATAAAAACATCCACGCTTTTAAACGTAAATGTACCTAGTATAATTGAATCTATCATTAGATTATCTAATGGTTTTTTAACGCTAATACGCTTGATATTTCCATCTCTGTCAGATTCAACCCAACCATACATATGTGGGTTTCGTATAGCATTTGCATATCCGCTCACCACCCAAACAATTAAATCGACATCTTCATGAACTAATTTAAGAAACTTAGTCATATCATAAACAGAACCACTATCACAGCTACCTATTGTTATTGGATATAATGCCTCATGATCACCACAATACTTTAATTCTTCAACCCCTAATTTTGCTGAAGTAGCTTGTCCATTGGTTACATGGCTTAACTCAACAAAACCATTCGGTGTAAAATGTTGCCTTAATAATTCTATAATATCTTGATAACTTAGCATATCTTGTCTGACAACAAACTCATAATGATTGGCTACAGGAAGCAAGTTGGTAGCTTGAATAACCATTGGTACACCTGACACCTCAATTAAAGGTTTAGTCACGCTATAACCATCATCAACAAATCTTTTCCCTAGCCCAGCCATAGGAATAACCACAGAGCCTAATTTATCTGAAATGTTATTCTTTTTGACAATTAAAATATTTTTAAAAGTTTGCGACCACATATTATATTCGGCAACATCCTCAGGAGTACCCCATTGCATAAAATGTTGCAATTCATACACTGCAATATTTTTATTTAATTTAAGTAAAATTTTATATACTAAGCTTACATAAAATTCACCGTTAACATTCAGATTCTGCTCTATAGTCTGTTGAAACGCATCTAACATTTGTGTTGAATCTGCAAAATAATATGTTCCACTAGAGGCATATTCATTCATACGATCATTAGTATATGGCATTTTTTCTTGTATATCTAACACCCATCCATTTTCTTCACGCATATATGCGTAATTTGTTGTACCTAGTGAATGTGGATGAAATCCTTTGTATGTTGGGATCGCCCCAGTACAATTAGAATCAACAACAAATTGTTTAAAATGCTCCCAGTTCCAATAACAAGTAAAATCACAATAATTAACAATACATGGTGTATTTGGTTTAATATGTTGCTGTGCTTGAAGTACTGCATCAACTGGACCCAGTTTTTTAGATTCGACGGAAATAATCTTCCCTGTTGGACAATAATGCAATAATATTTCTCGCATTTTATATTCAGGAGTTGCTAGATGATCTTTATTACAAATAAAAATAAAATTATTTTCACCTGAAAACATATCTATTATATGTGCAATAATTGGTTTACCTTCTACTTCAATAAGCGGTTTAGGTACAGTATAACCAACTCTTCTAAATCGTTCACCAAATCCTGACATAGGAATAATAATCTGCATTTCTACACTTTCACTATAATTTTTGTCGATATTTCTCAGCATCCCACGAGGATAAATATTTAAACTCCTCAACAGATAAACTATCAATTTCACCAACTGCGTACTTAAGCGACAATAAATGAAATTTAAAAACATCTTCCATCTCACTTGCTCGTTTTAAATTATCTGCCATAAAATATATAGTGGAATCTTTCTCTAATATCACAACTTTTGCTACTTCACAATATTTTTTAGAATAATTTAAAAGATTATTTTCTAAATCATCTAGCGTATTGCTAAAACACGATATTATACCATTAAACACATATTGGTCTGGATACGTAGCGTTAATTTTAAACAAATCTATTTTATTATTTAGAATATTAGTTATTTCATGATCAGTTGATAAATATGCAACTTTATCGCTATTATTAATTTTATTGTAGATATTCATAATCTTAGTAACATTAGTATATTTTTGAAAATCTAATCCAAGATAGTTCGTCAAGGTTACCATTAATTTGTCATAATATGCGGTTACATCAAGAAGATTATTACCACTTACAATAACCCCATGGTTTTTTAAAAATATAATATGTGGGTAACCACCATATTTGGATTGATATATTTTTATTTCATTAGAAATTGCAACTGCAAGTTCTACTCCTGGGGTATAATAATCAATATATAAGGCTTGCGGAAAAAGATTTTTAATAGTATTTTTAGCATCTTTAGTAATCATAATCGCATTTACCCATACTGGATGAGTATGCACAGTAAACTTATATCCATACACATGAAAAAATGTTTCTATTGAAGGCTTTATCACATTAGTGATGTTAGCTTCATCTAAAGCTTTCTTACCAAATAATTCAAATTGTTTTTTATTGTGTATCTTCGTTAAATCAATAGTTTCAATGGTTAATTTTAATTGATTTAAGTTGATTTGTGCACAGTTTTCAATAGATTTCATTTCAGATAAATTAATCCCCGATGCCTTTACATATAATATACCATCATCAGCCTTTAAAGAAATATTACCCCCACCAGCTTGAATTAAATCAAACCTAACTCCAGTATTTTTAGCTAATGTAAATAAAGCATTTAAGTCATCATCAATCATCATTGTAGTTTTTGCTCCAAATCTATGAAATTGCTAATATATAGCACATCATTATCCAAATTATCTGCATTGCTTGTAAAATATATTGCTTTAATACCAATATTTTGTGCTCCTTGAATATCCTTACTCCAACTATCACCAATCATTATCACCTCACTTGGTTGTAATTGCATTTTACTTAATGCAGTATAGAACATAATTGGATGCGGTTTATCAAATAAAACCTCTTCACTAGTGACTAAACAATCAACATATTTACCTATACCTAAATGATTAATTTTTCTATACTGAATTTCTGCAGTTAAATCCGTCAAAATACACACCTGCAAGTTATTTTGTTTACAAAACTCTAAGAACGTTATCACCCCACCACCTAATTGCATTACTTCAAGGAATTTATCCCAATAATGCTGATAAAAATCATATGCATGTTTGAATGGTGATATCGCCAGCTCTTCACATAAATACTGAAAATATAATAAACGATGGTGCGATGCCGCCGTATGATTAAGTTGTGCTTTAATTTTACATTTAGCCTTTTCATAAAGTTGCATGGAAGTATTGTGATCTATTTTTAAATTATTTTCTATTAATAATAGTACCTGATTTAATGCATAATCATGACATGAAGAGTATTTATATAGTGTGTTATCCAAATCAAGAATAATGCCTTTAATTTTAGATTCCACCATTATAGCGCTCCTTCATGACATGACTTAATACTAAAATAGAGAAAAATTGACGTAACCCTCGCATCCCACTTTGCCAAATTGGTTTATTAATAACAATTTCATCCAAATTTACAATCATCATTTCAGCTAATTTATTTATCTCATTACTCGTAATATCTCCACTAAAGATCCACTCTTGTGTTTTTAAATCGGATGAATAATCAAAGGAAAACTCAATAGTTGAAACAGACACCAAAAGTTGTTCAATTTTTGTTGAATCGATACTCGCAGGAATATTAACTTGTAAGTTGATTAAAATATCTGCATTATCATCACCAAGCTCAAAATCTATATTGGGAAAATATCGAAAAATGCAATCAGCAAATGACTGTTGTGGAATTATATATCTTTCACGATCTGCTTGTCTTTTCGCCAAATTGTTGAGCACTTCTTCTTTAGTGTAACCACGTTTTTTTTTATCACGAATGATTTTCCAATGTTGGCGAAGACGCTCATCAGTATCCACAAAAATTTTGGCATCAATTAATTTACGTGCCTTTGGTAAATAAAAAGTATGCAATCCAGCTATAGCTATAAAATCACGTGCATATATTGGTTTCGCCTGCGTAAATTCACCTGTATCATGATTATAATCTCGCCTGAGAATTTTCTTGCCTAGCTTTAAGTCTTCAATATAATCTGCTTGTTTATGCAGATAATTAGCTTTTGGATCTAAATGAGTATGCTCTTGCCATTTTTGATGTCCACGTTCCCATTTATGTTCACCATCACCTTCTAAATGCGTTATTTTATCCATCCCAACAATAGAACGTATATCTTCAAGTAATATTGATTTACCAGCACCACTATCACCCGATATGCCAATTATAGTGGTATGATTAATTGAGTACAATTCGTTTGATTTTTTTGCAATAAGATGAATAAAATATGCTAAGGTAAAAACAATAGCTACAATTACAGAAAAAGAAAGATTAGCAAGCGTTGTATTAGAATTCATTATTGGTAACCCTAATGATTTACCTAATAAAATAATATCACTCAAATTATTAAATGGATGATGGTAAAAACCAATAAAATAAACTAAATAAGTAATACAAAATAATACATATAATGCAATTATTATTGGATTATGTGCTCGATAACTTATAATAAACCATACTAAATAAGGAATAATCCATATAAACCATGACGGAATTGGATAGGCAAAAATTAAAAACACCGCGAAAATAAAATTTAAATAACTAAGTAATAATGCTGGATTAACCTTTTTATGCGAGTAAAATTTTGCATAACATAATACCAATATTATAATAAGCGGAAACATTTTTAAAGTAAAAACATTAAACGAGAAATCAAAAATAAGTGACATTTCTTTATTATCAAACACAAACCAACGATACTCTGGAGATAAAATGAATGGACAAGATATAATTCCATAAATTAAAGCAACTGCTAATAAATATACTAAAATGTTAGGATATTTCCGATATTTTAAAATAAATAATAAAATTAAAGGTAAAGCAAATATTGCCGTTGATTTACAAAGTATTGCACCTGCAAACAACATTGCCGAAAAAAATAATTTATTTCTAAATACTAAATATACGGAGCATAATAAAAAAGC
>CAITEL010000054.1 GCA_903891375.1 uncultured Neisseriaceae bacterium | reverse complement strand
GGTTCCCTTGGTGTTATGACTTAATTGCTTTTGAATGAACTTTGAATTTAAGTAATACGCTAAAAATTTTTTATCAATTTATTATATATGGGTATACTATGTATTATCGTTTATTTTTTGTTAAAAATGATGACATGCTTTGTAGGGCATGTGCTATAATCATCTAATGAAGTACTAAATTCTATTTTTACCCTACATTTTGGAGAAAATTAACTCAATGAATAAAAAACTAGTTAAAGACGGCTTATTATTTTTTTTAATGGCAATATTTATTGGCGTTTTTGCTGTTTTTTTTGCTAAAAGTTGCAACATAGCTTTCAATTGTTTTTTAACCATGTTTAACCATGTTGGTTATTGGATTTTATTAATTATCCCTTGTGGGTTTATAGTAATTACTTATTTGATTATACAATATTTCCCAGAGGCGGAGGGTAGTGGTATCCCACAATCTTTAGCACTTGGGCATACGGATGATATAAGTAAATTATCCAAATTTTTTATTGCACGGACGATTTTTTCTAAATATATTTTTATTGTTATGGGTACAGGGTTTGGTGCGACTGTTGGTAGAGAGGGCTCAACTGTGCAAATTGGTGCCACAGTCATGACGCTTTTTCGTAAAAATTTAAGTGACGTTAAAAAGAAAGCATTACTAACGGCTGGAGCTGCCGCAGGATTGGCTGCCGCCTTTAATACTCCATTGGGCGGAATAGTGTTTCTGTTAGAGGAGTTAGCCAAAGGTATCTCATTAAAACATAATTTGGCAAAAATCACAGCAATTGCAGTCTCAGGTGTGGTTGCAGTACTGTTGGCTGGTAATTATTCGTATTATGGAATAGTTGCCCATACTTTATTAAGCTACGATTGGAAAATTTTTATTGTGGCTATAATCATAGGTATTTTTGCCGCATTAAACAATTATGTATTTTCTAAGGTTGTCTATATAACCACTGCTTCACCTTTTAGTTATATTAATAAAATAAGAAAAAAACATCCATTACTCACCAGTGTGATTTGTGGGTTATTGGTGGCAGTGGTTGGTATATTATCACATGGATTGTCATTTGGTAATGGCTATGTTGAGAGTCGTGAGTCATTGTCTGGAGTAAGAGAGCTACCAATGTTTTATTATGTATTTAAAATGTTTGGGTCAATTTTATCAACAGCATCAGGCGTACCAGGTGGATATTTTGCTACATGTTTAGCGATTGGTAATGGTATGGGTAGTTTTGTGCATCATTTCTTTGCGGTAGCAAATTCGCAACAATATGCACTTCTGGGTATGGTGGCATTTTTATCAGCATTGACTCAAGCGCCAGTTACGTCATTAGTGATGATATTACAAGTTACATATACACAAATGTTTACCTTGCCTTTAATTGTGGCTTGCCTGACAGCTACATGGATTTCATCAATGTTGGATAAAAGTATTTATGATTATCAAATTAATAATTATCTCCGTCCTACAAATATACCACAGAAAGATATAAAGAAATTATAATGAAAATCATTGCGGTTAAAATTGATAATAACTTTAATTTTGAAAAATATTTATATTTATTTGATAGTGATGCAGTTATAAAAATCATGAGTTTTTATCAGCAACACGATAGAGTTGTGGCATTTACCTCAGAATTACTAAAAAAATATTATTTAGCTAAAGAATTAGCATTAAAACCAACTGAAATAAAGATAGGATACAATTTGTATAAGAAACCAATATTGCTAGATACTGAATATAAAATTGATTTTAATATTTCGCATAGTGATAACTACATTGTTATGGTTATTGATTATAATGCGGATGTAGGTATTGATATAGAAAGAATAAATTATGAAGTTAACCCACAAGAGTTAGGGGAACATGTGTTTAGCCATAAAGAGTTGTCTTTAATTGGTAATGATATTGATGCATTTTTTATTATCTGGACAAAAAAAGAAGCACTAATTAAAGCAATAGGCACTGGGTTTTTAGATGATACTTACAAGACTACTCAACTAACATTAGATAAATACGAAAGTTTAGCAAATAATATTCAAATATATTCGCTAAGAATATTCTCAAATTACTCTTTGGCGATAGCTACTTCCTAACAATTTTTATAAACTCCCGATTTTGTGCAGTGCAAAAATAATTGACTTTTATTTTAATAAGCTGTTATAATCCTGTTATCTTTATTTTAAGGGTATTGGTAAATCAGTACGTTATTTTATGAAAATTACATTGGTTAATATATTTGCACATTTAAGTTCATTTATTAATGGGGTTCATCAACGCCATTATCTCACATTCTACCTATTTGGTATTCACGACCAGTAAAGTATTCATTCCTGCACTTCTTCTTTAAATAAATTTGACTAGTAACTAATATTTATTATAAACTATCTTAGCACGCACCATTATCATGCACTATGAAATGTCGTGTATAGACTTTAAATTATTTATGTTAAAATAGCTAATATAAATATTAGATAATGTCATATATAAACAATATTTTATATTTTTGGTAATAAAAATGAAAAGACAAAAACGAGTACTTATTGATAAAAAAATGATTATTCCTGCATTAATACAAAGTTTTACAAAACTACACCCTAAAACCCAATCAAGAAATCCAGTGATGTTTGTGGTGTACATAGGTAGTATTTTAACGACCTTGCTTGCGGTTTATTCAGCCTTTGGTTATGATGCTGGTGGTTCGACTACCTTTATAGCAAATATAACAATTTGGTTATGGTTTACGTTATTATTCGCAAATTTCGCTGAGAGTATTGCGGAGAGTAAATCTGAGGCTCAAGCTGAAAGCTTAAAGAGTATAAAAAAAGACGTCTTGGCGAAGAAACTAAATGAAGCTAAATACGATGCTGAATTTAAACAAATATCAAGCCATAATTTACGTAAAGGTGATTTAGTTTTGGTTGAGGCTAATGAGTTAATTCCTTGCGATGGCGAAGTAGTTGTTGGTTGTGCTGCTGTTGATGAAAGTGCTATTACGGGTGAGTCTGCTCCAGTTATTCGTGAGTCTGGTGGCGATTTTTGTTCAGTAACAGGTGGAACCAAGGTGTTATCAGATTGGATTATTATTAAAATCACGGTGAACCCAGGTGAAAGCTTTCTAGATCGCATGATTTCTATGGTTGAGGGAGCGAAAAGGCAAAAGACACCAAATGAAATTGCTCTTACCATACTATTAGCATCACTTTCAATTGTATTTTTATTAGTTGTCGCTACGCTTTTACCGATGTCGGTATATAGTGTTAATGCTATAGGTGTGGGTAAGCCAATTACGATAACAATTTTAATTGCATTGTTAGTATGTTTAATTCCAACAACTATCGGTGGCTTATTGTCAGCCATAGGTATTGCGGGTATGGGGCGTATGATGGAGGCAAATGTTATTGCTACCTCAGGGCGAGCGATTGAAGCCGCTGGAGATGTGGACGTGTTGTTGTTGGATAAAACAGGCACAATCACATATGGTAATCGTCAGGCGAGTAATTTTTATCCAGTTGCTGGCATTGTTGAAAAAGATTTAGTTGAGGGTTGTTTTTATTCATCTTTAGCAGATGAAACTCCTGAAGGTAAAAGTATTGTGCTGTTAGCACATAAATATGGTTTAAACGAAAAAGACATAAATCAAGACAAAATCGAATTTATACCATTTTCGGCACAAACTCGAATGTCGGGTATAAATTATGCTGATGGAGAGATTCGTAAAGGCGCCTCAGATACAATTAAAAAACTTGTTGAAGCCAATGCTGGAGTTTACCCAG
>CAITEL010000053.1 GCA_903891375.1 uncultured Neisseriaceae bacterium | reverse complement strand
ATTCTAGTGATACAATTTCTTTACCATCTTTATCTTGTTCTGGCATTTTTTGCATTTTAATTGGGTAATTTATATGATCAGAATACTTGCGAATTAACGAACGTAATTGCCAGTCAGATAAAAATTCATCATTATCATCTTTTAGGTGTAATGTAATACTTGTTCCAACGTCATCGGTTTCAACATCTTCAATGCTGTATTCACCAGTACCATCAGACACCCACTTAACCCCAAGATTTTTTTCTAATCCAGCTTTACGTGTGACTAGTTCTACTTTATCGGCAACGATAAATGAAGAATAAAATCCAACCCCAAATTGACCAATTAAATTTGCATCTTTTTTGTCATCTCCAGACAATTGTTCTAAGAATGCTTTAGTTCCAGATTTTGCAATCGTTCCAATATTTTCAACTACTTCATCGTAGCTCATTCCAATACCATTATCTTTAATGCAGATTGTTTTTGCGTCTTTATCAAAGCTAAGATTCACACACAATTCTTCACCATGATTTAATTCTGGTTGTTTAATTTGAGCGAAGCGCAATTTATCTATTGCATCAGATGCATTAGATACTAATTCACGCATAAATATTTCTTTATTCGAATATAAAGAATGAATCATTAAATTTAATAATTGTTTAACTTCTGTTTGAAAACTTAATGTTTGTTTATTACTCATAAGTACCTCTTTAAAAATGTAATTCAGTTCCACATACCATATATATGGATATAAAGTTGAATATTTCAAGAGGTCAATAATTAATAATAATTAATAAAATTTTTTTTCAATGCTACGTAATATCCCTCGAATTAAATCCACTTCTTCTCTTTCAAGATTGGCTTTATGAAGTATATTTTGTAATCTACGATAAACCCTATCAGCATTTTTGTTTTGATAGTAGTTAATATTTTTAAGGATTTGATCTAGGTGATTCAAAATGCCGAGGTTGTCATTTGCACTAGACATCACCACTTGACGTTTTAAGTAATCAATATTGGGGTTGTATGTACTATAAATTTCATAGCAAATTATTTGTACGGCTTGGGCCAGATTTAATGAGAAATAGTCAGGGTTGCCAGGGATGGTAACTAACCTATTACATCTTTCTAATTGGTGGATAGTTAGTCCAGTGCGTTCAGCTCCAAATACAAATGCTATTTTTTCATTGCGTGATATTACATCAAACACTTCAGGGGTAATTTCTTTTGGGGTGTGTAATCTATCACCAAATTCCCGTTTTCTAGCAGTCAAAGCAATATTAAGTGTCGTATCCGATATTGCATCCTCAAGTGAGTCAGTAATATAGGCGTTTTCTACTACATCTTTAGCATTACATGCTAGAGCTAAAGAATGGTCATCGGGCTTTGCAACAGGTGCAACTAAAACAAGATTCATTAATCCCATAGTTTTCATTGCTCTAGCTGCTGCACCGATATTACCATTATGTGAAGTATCACACAGAACAATCTTTATATTATTTAATAAGCAATGCATAAAGCTGGTTTCTCTATATTTTTATTTTTGTGTGATTGGGTTCCATATGTAAACACAAATTTATAACCATTTTTACAATATTTAGGCGCTAGTGTGGGTGCAACTCCAATTTTATTCTCAATAGTTCGAGTATTAAGTGGGGCTATTATGGTTTTGTTTTCAGAACATGTGGCGTTTAAGTGGAATTTTGTATATCCATATGGGCTGTATGCTTTGGAATTTCTAGTTAAGCTAGCGAGAGAAATACGATTTTGTTGGTCAATGAGTATGGCATTATACTGTGTTGATTCTGCTTTAAATATTATATAAAAATTATCATCACTTTCGATTAATGATGGCTGAAAAAATACGGGTTGATTAATTAAACAGCCACTTTTTGGAGTTAAGGTTATTTTCTGCTTGTCGCCGAGATTTGGGCTATTAAAAGTAATTATTTTGTTAGTGCCGTTATAGAGATTTACGTTATCTAATGTTACAGCAATTCCATAGGCATATACTTGAGTAGCAATAATTAAGAACAGTATTGTAGAAAAAATTTTATTTTGCATAGCGGATAATATCCCATTATATCATATATTTTATTAAACAATTATTCTACCACAAAAGCGTAAGTACTTATGATAAAATTACTCCACATTTACAATTTAAATTACGTTTGCATATTTAGGAGTTAGAAATGCAATATAAAGCCATCACGCAAATAATAGCTGAACATGAAATCAAATTCATTGATTTACGATTTACTGATTCGTTAGCAAAAGAGCACCATGTTACTGTTCCTGCGCACGCATTTACAGAAGACTTAATAAAAAATGGTCAGCCATTTGACGGATCTTCTATTGCAGGTTGGCAGGGTATTGAATGTTCTGATATGATTTTAAAGCCAGATGTTGATACGATTAAACTTGATCCATTTTATGAGCAAAATACTTTATTTGTGACATGCGATGTTATAGACCCAGCAACTAATGAGGAATACGTAAAATGTCCACGTGGAGTGGCGCTACGAGCAGAAAAATTCCTTAAAGAATCAGGTATAGCAGATACTGCTTACTTTGGCCCTGAGGCAGAGTTTTTTGTTTTTGATTCGGTGACATGGGATTCTAGCCATAGTGGTTGTTTTGTAAACATTGAATCAGAAGAGGCTGTTTGGTCGTCAGGATTAAAAATTGAAGGCGGAAACACTGGGCATAGACCTGGGGTTAAAGGTGGGTATTTTCCATTGCCTCCAGTTGATTCGTTACAGGATTTACGTTCTGATATTTGTTTACTCTTAGAAGACTTAGGAATCCCCACAGAAGTTCACCATCATGAGGTTGGGACAGGCGGTCAATCAGAAATTGGTACCAAATTTAGTACATTAATGGAACGTGCAGATTGGTCGCAGATTTTTCGTTATGTGGTTAAAAACGTGGCACACAAATATGGTAAGACAGCAACGTTTATGCCAAAACCAATTGTAGGTGATAATGGCTCGGGCATGCATGTACATCAATCGTTATGGAAAAATGGCAAAAATCTATTTTCTGGCAATGAATATGCAGGGTTATCTAAAACTGCACTGTATTATATTGGTGGGATCATTAAGCATGCTAAAGCCTTAAATGCAATAACAAACCCGTCAACAAATTCATATAAACGTTTAGTCCCAGGTTTTGAAGCGCCAGTTATTTTGACATATTCTTCAAGAAATAGATCGGCAGCAATTCGCATTCCATTTACGTCTAGCGATAAAGCTAGGCGTATTGAGGTAAGATTTCCTGACCCTTTAGCTAATCCATACTTAGCTTTTAGTGCAATGTTAATGGCAGGTATTGATGGAATAATTAATAAAATTAGTCCTGGTAAGGCTATGGATATGAATTTATATGAATTATCTAGTTCTGAGTTAAGTCATGTACCGCAAGTATGTTCGAGTTTAGAAATGGCGTTAGAGCATTTAGATAAAGATCGTGAGTTTCTAAAACGTGGCGGAGTATTTAATGACAGCCTGATTGATTCGTTCATTAAATTGAAAGAGGAAGAGCTAGCTCGTTATCGAATGACAACGCACCCTATTGAATTTTCAATGTATTACAGCATTTAAGTAACTCAATTTAGTGTGTAGCTAAGATGTTATGTAACTACTCAGCGTTAGTTACGCTAATGTTGACTGGGTTTATTGGGTTAGTTTTCGAATCGTATTAATTGATAAACCAGATGTTTTAGATATGATACTTATAGCAACATCCATTTTTAAATTGCAGTTATTAAAATATTTGTCAAATTTCCACAAATTGCAATTTATAATTTATGTTATAATTGTGTTACTAACATATTTTGGAGTATAAAAAGGTATGCAAGAATTTCATTGTACGGTTTATAAAGATTATAAAATATCTATACCAACAAAAATTAGAAAACTTTTAGCAATTTCACCGCATGATGAGATTGTACTAAAAGTTAAAGATAATAATGAGATTGTTTTTGCTACGATTCAGCAAGAACTTGCGGATATTCAATTGGATATGAAAAAGTTTTTTGGGGAAAAATCAATTGTTTCAGATTTTTTAGCAACAAAAATGGATGATTATGATGACAGTTAAAGTTGTTTTTGATACTTCAGCATTTTTAGCAATTATTAAAAACGAACATGGAGCTGATGTTGTAGCTAAACATCTTGCACATGCGTATATGTCAACGGTAAATGTTGCGGAAGTGGTAACTTATCTTACGAGAAATGGTTACATTGACATTGACAAAATTTTGCAAATAGTTAATTTAGTTAAAATAATTAATTTTGACCAAGATATGGCTATAAAATCAGGAACTATGATCTCAGTAACTAAAAAATTTGGATTGTCTTTAGGTGATCGAGTTTGTTTAGCTACTGCGAAATCATTAAAGGCTGTAGTGTATACAGCTGATAAAAAATGGTCTGAGATTTCTGGACAACTTGGAGTTGAGGTTATTCAAATTCGGTAATTGCGATAGAGTATAAGATTTTTATGGCCATCTCAGGAATGAAGTGTGGCCTGGAAATGCTGAAAGTTTAGTTTGTGTGGTATAGCATTAGTTAAAAAGATGGTAAATTACGGCTTTAACATATGGTATACTTTGGGGTTTAATAATAACATAACAGTAGGATATTATATGCAACTAGACTCAATCATGATTGAAACCTTATTAGCCAATGCAAGTCTTTACGACTTGTGTTGTCTTAGGAAAAGAATTAGATTGGTATTAGATGATGAAACACGTATACAACAAATTAAACACTCATTACAGATTGGGCAATCCATTCAATATTTTAATTCAAATATTAATAATCTTATTGGTGCTGTTGTGGTTGAAAAGCAAATTAAACGCGTTTTAGTTCAGCATATAGATGATGGTTCCAGTTGGTGGACGCATTATTATGCAATAAATCTAAGCGATACACAATTGGTATCAATAGTAAAACCCAAATGCGGAATTTTATCTAAAGGCAACATCAGTATAGGTGACATTGTTGGGTTTGAACATAAATGCGAAAAAATTATTGGCAAAGTTACTAAAATAAACCCTAAAACAGTGGGTTTAATTACAACTACAAATAAACGGTGGAAGGTATACTATGAGCATTTATTTGAGGTGATAGACGCTGAACAGAATATAATTGAGATACCCATGATCTCTAAGTATGAAAACTAAAAATTATAGTTAGCTTTTTCAGGTATTAAATGACACATTTTACTCATTAATTAATGCTTGCTTTTCAATTTCTCGTATAAATTCAGTTTTTAATATTTCCTAATTGTATACCATTCACATTCAAGCTAATTTTGTTGTACTTCATGTGTAGCTGTGGCTAAGTTTACGTAATAGCTCACTAATCGCTACTGCTCGATGGCTGATTTTATTTTTAATTTCAGGTTCAAGTTCAGCAACCGTTTTGTTATATTCGGGTAAAAACATATGCGGGTCGTAGCCAAAACCATTGCTTCCTCTTGGAGTATCTATAATTGTACCGTGCATCATTCCCTCAGCAATTATAGGCTGTGGATCACCAGTGTGTCGAATTAATACCAGTAAACAATAATAATAAGCCTTTTTATTGGTAAACTTACTTAATTCATGCACTAATTTGCTATTGTTATTATCGCAATTTCTGGGTGTGCCAGCATAACGTGCTGAAAATACACCTGGGGCACCGAGTAATGCATTGACACAAATGCCAGAGTCGTCGGCAAGAGTTGGCAACCCTGTATGTTGAGAGCAATGGCGTGCTTTATGAAGCGAGTTTTCAATAAAAGTAAAGTATGGCTCATCACAATCTGGTACGTTAAACTCTGCTTGTGGTATAATTTCAATGTCAATCGTGTTGAATATTGCTTTAAATTCTTTTATCTTTCCTGCGTTACTTGAGGCTAATACTACTTGTTTCAAGCTAGTTACCTCACTCTCATTCCAGGTTTAGCGCCATCGTGTGGTTCTAGTATATACAATCCACTTTTTTTATCTTCAAATCCACCAGCTACCACCATGCCTTCGCTGATACGAAACTTCATCTTACGTGGTGCTAGATTTGCTACCATAACGGTATGTTTGCCAATTAAACTTTCAGGGTTATATGCGGCTTTTATTCCAGCAAATACATTACGTGTTTCATTACCGATGTCAAGAGTTAATTGAATTAATTTATCAGCACCTTCAACGGCCTTGGCATCTATAATTTTTGCAATGCGTAAATCAAGTTTGCTAAAATCATCGATATTTATTGTTTCAGCAATTGGTTCATATTCAACTTTATTTACATTATCAGTATTATTAGTAATAGTATTTGCACTAATATTTTGTTTACTTATATCTTCCTTAGCTAAGTTCATTAAGTTATCAGTCATGGTGGTATCTATCCTTGTTATTAAATGAGTATATGGGTTAATTTTATGTGCTAAAAGTGTTGTATTTATGTCATTCCATTGTAACGGCTTAATATTTAAAAATTTTTCAATATCACTAGCTAATGATGGGGTAACTGGTTTTAAATATATGCTTAGATAACGAAACGCATTAATTAAAACTGTACATACTTGATGTAATTCAGAATGTTGTTCTATATTTTTTGCGAGCAACCACGGTTTTACATTATCTACATAAGTATTAACCTCATCAACTAGTGACATAATTAAACGCAATGCTTTGGCGTATTCACGGTCTTGATAGTACCAAGCTATACTATCGGCTTCATTACTTATATGTGTAAGTAGTGTTTGGTCAGTCATGTCAGATGCAAGGTTATTATCAAATATTTTATTTAAAAAGCTTGAACTTCTAGCTGCTATATTTATATATTTGCCGACTAACTCAGAGTTTACTTTTGCCACAAAGTCATCTAAAGTAAAATCCACATCTTCGACTTTATTGGTTAGTTTACTGGCAATATAATAGCGAAATAAATTAGTTGAAATACCTGAATCTATAAGATTTCGTGCATTTATAAAGGTGCCACGTGATTTAGACATTTTTTGTCCATTAAGTGTTAAAAATCCATGAACAAATAATTTTGTGGGTGCTTTATAGCCTGAGTAATTAAGTATGGCAGGCCAAAATAGAGCATGAAAATACAATATGTCTTTACCAAAAAAATGATAAATATCCGTATTTTCATTGTTCCATAATTGGTTAAAATCAAGATTGTGTGTTTTGCAGTAATTTAATAAAGTTCCCATATATCCTACTGGTGCATCAAGCCATACATAAAAATATTTATTAGTAGTCTCAGGGATTAAAAAACCAAAGTATGGTTTATCACGAGAAATATCCCAATCTTGTAGCCCTCCATTTAACCATTCTTGCATTTTATTCACTGCTTCTTGTTGTAAGCGATTGTCAGCATTAAGCCAGTTTTTTAAGAAATCTTCACATTCGCCGAGTTTAAAGAAGTAATGCTCAGATTCACGTAAAACAGGCTTAACTCCAGAAATAACCGAATACGGCTCAATTAAATCACTAGGAGTATAAGTTGCGCCACACGATTCACAATTGTCACCATACTGGTCTGGTGTTTTACATTTAGGGCATGTTCCTTTCACATATCTATCTGGTAAAAACATTTGTTTTTCAGTATCGAATAATTGATGAATTTTTCTAGTGGTTATTTTATTGTTTTGTTTGAGTTTATTATAAACATCATAAACTAATTCTTGGCACTCAGGTGAATTAGTTGTATAATAGTGGTCAAAATTAATATCGAATGCTTTTATATCGCTAACGTGTCGATCATGTACCTGTGCAATTAATTGTTCTGGGGTAATGTTTAACTGTTCTGCTTTAAGCATTATTGGGGTGCCATGTGTATCATCAGCACAAATAAAATGGCAAGTATTACCTTGCATTTTTTGGAAACGTACCCATATATCAGCTTGCACTTGTTCTAAGATGTGCCCTAAATGTAGGTCGGAGTTTGCATAAACTAGCGCGCAAGTTACAATAAGATTTTTATTATGATTCAATTTCTAACACCTTAGGTTTAAAAAAAATATATAACGGAGAGATTTAAATAATTATGTCATTTAAAATAACAGATATTATACCACATAAAGTAAAAACAGGTATTACTCGGATTCCAAATATTAAAAATATTATTGCTATCACTTCTGGTAAAGGTGGAGTTGGTAAATCCACTACGGCGTTTAATATAGCCATAGCATTAAAAGAAATTGGTTTAAAGGTTGGTTTACTTGATGCTGATATTTATGGTCCATCGGTGCCTACCTTGGTTGGTGAAAAATATTTTAAACCAGAGGTGAGTGATAATTGTTTTATACCATTAGAAAAATATGGGATTAGAATTTTATCTTTTGGTTTTTTAATTGATGAAAAGCAACCAGCCATTTGGCGTGGTGCAATAGTAAATAAAGCCTTAAATCAATTGCTTTTTGATACTAAATGGGGCGAACTTGACATATTAATAATAGATATGCCACCAGGTACTGGAGACATTCATTTAACTATGTGTCAAAAAATGCCGATAACGGCAGTAGTCACTATTACCACCCCTCAAGATATTGCATTGGTTGATGTAAGCAAGTCAGTAGCTATGTATAATAAGATGGGTATCCCATGTTTGGGAATAGTAGAAAATATGAGTATGCATGTTTGTAGTAATTGTGGGCATAATGAACCAATTTTCGGTGAATTAGGTGGGGAGATATTAGCCAAAGAATTTAATCTAGAGGTTTTAGCAAAATTACCATTAAATATACAGATTCGGAATGCTGGCGACACGGGTCAATCAATAATAGATGTAAATCCTGCCATTGCAAAAATCTACACTGAGTTAGTAACTAAAATGTTGGAGAATTTACACAAGTTACCCAAGGATTATTCTGCCAAAATCGGTAAAGTTTCAGTATTAAAATAAACTACTGACCTGCGCCAAAATATGACGATAGAATGGCACATCCGAGTAGTTAAGTACCAAGCCATAAATTTTCAGACATTTGTCATCCCAGCGTAGGCTGGGATCCAGCCATTGCCCTTATTAAATTTAAAGGACATAAATATCCTTAAATAAAATACCAGATAACATTTGTCTAGGTACTTATGATGCAGGTAAGTCGTTTTTACTTACGTAGTTTACTAAAGGCACTAGCCATTGCGTTTTGTGTGTGAATTTGTTGTGCTTGTTGTGGCTTTGGTCTTGGCGTTCTAGTTGTTACTGGTGCATTAATTTTATTTAAACCTTTCATACTAAGAGCAATACGTTTTCTATTTTTATCTACTTCGAGTACTCGCACTTTCACAATTTGTCCAGCTTTTAATACTTCGTTTGGATTTTCGATAAATTTATCCGTAATTTCTGAAATATGTACTAAACCATCTTGATGTACCCCAATATCAACAAATACACCAAAATTAGTCACATTAGTAACGGCACCTTCTAACTCCATGCCAACTTGTAGATCACTTATTTCATGTACATTATCTTTAAACTTAGCGGTTTTGAATTCACCACGTGGGTCACGGCCAGGTTTTTCTAATTCTTTTATGGTGTCTAAGATTGTAGGTAATCCATAGGTTTCATTGACAAACTCAGTAGCTTTAATTTGGCGAATTAACTCTGTATTGGCGATTAAATTATTTATTTGTGTACCAATTTTTTGACTAATTAGATCTATTAATGGGTAGCTCTCGGGGTGAACCGCAGATTCATCGAGTTTGTTTTCACCATTATAGATACGTAAAAATCCAGCACACTGTTCGTATGTTTTTTCACCAAGGCGTGCCACTTTTTTTAGTTGAGTTCGATTAGTGAATTTACCATTTTTATCACGATAGTTGATTATATTGGTGGCAATTATAGTATTTAATCCAGATACTCTTGTTAGTAGAGGTACTGAGGCGGTGTTTACATCAACACCAACACTATTAACGCAATCTTCCACTACGTTGGTGAGTGAAGCAGATAATTTTACTTGATTGACATCATGTTGATACTGTCCAACTCCAATTGATTTTGGGTCTATTTTAACTAATTCGGCAAGTGGGTCTTGTAGTCGTCTACCGATAGATACTGCACCTCGAATACTAACATCAAGATCGGGAAACTCTTTTGCTGCATATTCAGATGCCGAATAAACAGAGGCGCCAGCTTCTGATACTATGACAGGAGTGGCGTTAAGTTCTGTGTATTCTTTAAGTACATCGTTAACTAATTTTTCTGTTTCTCTTGAGGCTGTACCATTGCCGATGCTAATTAATTCAGCATTGTGTTTTTTGATTAGGGTGGCTATTATACGTATTGACTCTTGGTATTTATTCTGCGGTTGAAAAGGATATATTGTAGCGGTATCTAGTACTTTTCCTGTATTGTCAATTACAGCAATCTTAACTCCAGTTCTAATTCCAGGGTCAAGTCCAATTGTGGTTTTTGAACCAGCTGGAGCTTGAAGTAATAAATTATGTAGATTGGTGGCAAAGACCTTAATTGCTTCTTGTTCTGCAGTTTCTCGTACTTGGTTAAGTAATTCATTTTCAAGGCTAATGAATATTTTAGCCTTAAAGCATAAACGAGCACTATCGACTAACCACTTATGAGTTGTTTTAATTTGATATTCGTTAAGAATTATTTGGTCGTAACTGCTAATTTCAGTGCGTAAAAGTGTGTCTTGTTCTGGGTAGGTAATATTCAGGGTTAATATTTTTTCATTAAAGCCACGAAATGTGGCTAATGCACGATGTGATGGTACTTGTTTTATTAATTCAGAGTAGTTGTAATAATCAGTAAATTTTATACCTGTTTCTTCTTTACCTGTAATAACTTTAGTAGTGAGCATTCCTTCGTGCCATAGTTTATTGCGAATTTGGCTTAATATGTTTGCATTTTCAGCGAAAATATCCATAATAATATAGCGAGCACCCTCCAATGCCGATTTTACATCAGTAATGCCAGCATCATTATTCATATATTTTATGGCTTCATTGTCAATGTCTAGGTCTTGATTTTCTAAAATTAATAGCGCAAGAGGTTCTAGTCCAGACTCTTTAGCGATTTGTGCTTTAGTGCGACGTTTTGGTTTGTATGGTAAATATAAATCTTCTAGAGTGGTTTTATTATCGGTGGCAAAAATTGCTTGTTCAAGTTCTGGGGTTAATTTGCCTTGTTCATTAATTGATTTTAAAATAGTATCACGCCTATCGTCCAATTCCCGAATATACGTCAGTTTTTCTACTAGGTCACGTAATTGAGTGTCGGTTAGGCTACCTGTGACTTCTTTCCTATATCTGGCGATAAACGGTACGGTAGATCCTTCGTCTAAAAGATTGACGGTACTTTCTACTTGCTGTTCCCGAATGTTTAATAGTTGTGCGAGTCGAGTATTTACACTAAGCAGCATAACATGATCCTTATATATTTTAAATTTATGCGTAATTTTACTTTAAATATGCTATTGCTTGTACGGATTTTTTAAAAACTTAGCATTAAAAAATCTAAAATACAAAATAAATCTAATCGTTTATATGCTAAAATTAAGGCTTAAATAATTTTATTGGAGAAGATTATGCCGTCATTTGATGTGGTTTCAGAAGTAAATAAAGTAGAGTTAGCTAACAGTGTTGACCAAGCCAATAAAGAAATAACCAATCGTTTTGATTTTAAAGGTAGTGATTCACGGATTGAAAGTAAAGAGCTAGAATTAACTCTTTTTGCGGATGATGATTATAAACTTGATCAAGTTCGTGATGTTTTAGTGAATAAAATGACAAAACGTGGTGTTGATGCTAGGGTGTTGGAAGAGGGTAAAAAAGAAAAAGTTAGTGGCAATAAAATGAAAGAAATTATTAAAGTTAAAAACGGGATTGAGCAAGACGCTGCAAAAAAAATTGTAAAAATGGTGAAAGATAGTAAACTCAAAGTGCAAGCCAGTATTAACGGAGAATTAGTAAGAGTGACAGGTGGTAAACGAGATGACTTGCAGGATGTAATGCAATTACTTAAAAAAGATGTGACAGATTTACCGTTACAATTCATTAATTTTCGTGATTAGTCTATGATAAAAGTTGAAAACCTCACAAAAACCTACACTAATAAAAAGATACAACAAACAGTATTAAATAATATAAACTTTGAGGTTAAGCGTGGTGAAGTCTTTGGCATTATAGGTAAATCTGGTGCTGGCAAATCTACACTAATTAAATGTTTAAATTTATTAGAAAAACCAGACGCAGGGTATATTATTATTGATGGTATTGACTTAACTAGTATTTCAAAATCTGAGCTACGTAAGGTAAGGCAGCAAATTGGAGTGATTTTTCAGGGGTTTAATTTATTAAATTCCAAATCAGTTTTTGATAATGTGGCGTTACCACTTCGTTTAACTAGTAGTTTATCTAAGACTGAAATTAACACTAAAGTAGATAATTTACTTAAATTAGTTGGTTTAGATGAATTAAGTAGTAGTTACCCTAATAATTTATCTGGTGGGCAAAAACAAAGAGTTGGAATCGCTCGGGCATTAGCGACAAACCCTAAAGTTCTACTGTGTGATGAGGCAACATCAGCATTAGATTCACAAACGACTAATAGTATTTTAGAACTCTTATTAGAGATTAATGAAAAATTAGGTGTTACCATTGTATTAATTACACATGAAATCGAAGTAGTACGTAAAATCTGTGATCGAGTAGCAGTTATAGATGGTGGAAAAATAATTGAGATCGGTTCTACGGTAAACGTGATGTTGCATCCACGTGAGGCATTAACACGTAAATTAATTCTAGAAGAAGAGACCGACAAATATTTAGAGCAAGTTATGGATTTTTATAAATTTCATAAAACAGCAAATACACATTTGATAGTCATATCTTTTATTGGTGAGAGCACTTTTGATCCTATTTTAAGTAAAATTTCATTAGATTCTGGTGTAATATTTAGTATTTTACGTGGTGAATTAGGTCGGATTAAAAAAATGCCATTCGGGCAACTTTTATTAGAGATGAATGGTGATGTATCACAATTAAAAACTGCTTTTATGCTTTTAGAGTCATTAAAAGTGCATTATGAAATTATTTGTTAAAAGGTTAAAAAAATGGCAACAATAGTTATAAAGAGCCCCAAGTTTGATGTGGTTGAGTATATTAAAAACTACGCAATGTAGGAATATCTCAGGAAGCAGCTGAAGTGCAAGCCCAAGAAATGGAACATATTATTGAGTCAGTGCTAGATCAAACTAAAAATGTGATTGATAGTAAAGAAATTGCAACAAAACATGACTTAAAAGAATTAGAAGTTAAAATTGAGCAATATCGCTATGAGTCATTAAAGTTTATAGTGTGGACTGGTATTGGTGTTGTGGTAGTTCTAGGCGGAATGTTAGCTAAAGGGTTCCATTGGTGGTAACCAGCGTTAAGATTGTTCATAAATTGTTGAGAAATCTTTAAAATTTAAATAGTATTTAGGAATGGTTGAGTCATGAAAATAAAATTAATGGTGTCTATGTTTTCATTGTCATTGGGCGCAGGGGTTACTTTTGCGGATAATACTAACACGCAACCGATTGCTATACCTTCAATAGTTGCGCTACCAGACTTCTCTGGTATTTACGATAGTGTGGGTAAGTCGGTTGTCAATATTACGGTAACAAAATCAGTTGACCAGACGTTAGCAAGTAGTGGTGACCCATTATTCGACTACTTTTTAAAAAGAATGGTTCCACCACAACAGCAACGTAAACTTAAGCAACGAGCTTTAGGTTCTGGTTTTATCATTTCAAATGATGGTTATATTTTAACTAATGCACATGTAGTAGCGGATGCTGATGAAGTATCTGTTAAACTAAATGATAAGCGTGAATTTAAAGCACGTGTGGTGGGTTATGATACAGGTACAGATGTGGCTTTAATTAAGATTGAGGCGAAAAATCTACCATTAGTTAAGATTGGTGATTCTAGTTTAATGAAACCAGGAAATTGGGTTGTGGCGATTGGTTCACCATTTGGATTAGAAAATACTATCACTCAGGGCACTATATCTGCAATGTCCAGAAATTTACCCGACGATAACTATGTGCCATATATTCAAACTGATGTACCGATTAATCCAGGCAACTCAGGTGGTCCATTAATTAACTTACATGGTGAAGTAATTGGGATTAATTCGCAAATCTATAGTAAAAGTGGCGGTTATATGGGGATTGCCTTTGCAATTCCGATTGAATATGCTATGAGTGTAGCTACACAGTTAAAAGCCACAGGTAAAGTAATTCGTGGGAAAGTTGGTATTGGAGTTCAGCCATTAACTGATGATTTAGCCAAATCATTTGGCTTAGATAGTACTAATGGTGCGGTAGTAAACATTGTTGAACCAAGCTCTCCTGCTGATATAGCAGGGATAAAAGTTGGTGATATTATTGTAAAAGCAAATAGCAAAGCAATAACTGACTCAAGTATGTTACCACGTATTGTAGGTCAATTAGGGCCAAATAAACCTATTACTTTTACCATCTGGCGTAATGGCAAGACTCTTAGTTTAACTGCAATTACGGTTAAGGCCGAAGCTAATGCACAGGTGCAGCCTACTACTAGTGATGTGAATAAAACCATTGATATTAAAAAGCTTGGTATAAGTGTTGCAACTTTAAGCGACAAAGCAATGTTACCACCAAATATTACTTTTGGCTTAGTTGTTCAAAATATTACTCCAGATGCACAGATGTCTGGGCTAATGCAGGGTGACTTAATTATTGGTGTAGGTACGCATAATATTGATGGTATAGGTTCATTTAACACTTTAATTGCACGTTATCCTGTTGGCAGTAATGTCCCATTAAAAATTTTACGTGGTGATAGCAGACAATTTGGCACATTATTTATCCCTTTAAAAATTTTACACTAAAATAAGAAATAAAATATATGCAAGATAAAATAAGAAATTTTTCGATAATAGCACATATAGATCATGGTAAATCAACCTTAGCCGATAGGTTTATTGAGTTTTGTGGAGGTTTAGATAAACGTGAAATGGATTCACAAATCCTAGATTCTATGGATATAGAAAAGGAACGAGGTATCACCATAAAAGCGCAAACTGCCTCTTTGCAGTATAAGGCATTAAATGGTCAAACATATAATCTTAATTTAATTGATACGCCAGGGCATGTTGATTTTTCGTATGAAGTTTCACGTTCATTATCTGCGTGCGAGGGGGCGATTCTGGTGGTTGATGCTTCTCAAGGTGTTGAGGCACAAACTGTAGCTAATTGTTATACTGCAACTGAACTTGGTGTAGAGGTATTTCCTGTATTAAATAAGATTGATTTACCTTCAAGTGAACCAGACCGAGTAGCAGAAGAGATTGAAGATATTATTGGTATTGGTGCTGTAGATGCTGTACATTGCTCAGCAAAAACTGGGGTTGGGATTCGAGAAGTGCTTGAATTGGTGGTTAATAAAATTCCACCACCACGTGGTGACGAGAATAAACCATTAAAAGCCTTAATTGTAGATTCTTGGTTTGATAATTATGTTGGGGTGGTGATGTTGGTACGTGTGGTTGATGGGAAATTAAAACCACGTGATAAAATCAGATTTATGAGTAATAAAGAAGTTTTTCCATGTGATCAAGTGGGGATATTTACTCCGAAATCGGTACAAAAAACATGTTTAAGTGCAGGCGAGGTTGGTTTTGTCATAGCTGGTATTAAAGAGATACATTCGGCTAAAGTTGGTGATACAGTTACGCTAGATAATAATCCTGCTAGTGAGAGTTTGCCAGGATTTGTAGAAATCCAACCAAAAGTATTTGCGGGTCTTTATCCTGTTGAGTCACATGATTACGATTCGCTACGTGATTCTTTAGAAAAATTAAAATTAAATGATGCCTCCTTGCATTTTGAACCAGAGGTATCGCAAGCTTTAGGTTTTGGTTTTCGTTGTGGCTTTTTAGGTTTATTACATTTAGAGATAGTCCAAGAACGCTTAGAGCGTGAATTTGATATGGATTTAATCACGACAGCACCGACGGTAGTGTACCAAGTATTAGAAAAAGGTGGCGAAGTTATCGAGATAGAAAACCCTGCTAAATTACCAGATGTGAGTAAAATTGAAGAAATCCGTGAACCGATTATAGTAGCTAATATACTGGTACCTAATGATTATCTGGGTAATGTAATTACGTTATGTAATAATAAACGTGGAATACAAACTAATATGCAATACCGTGGACGACAGGTAATGCTTACTTATGATATGCCGTTAAATGAAGTTGTGTTAGATTTCTTTGACAAATTAAAGTCAGTATCACGAGGGTACGCTTCATTTGATTATGCGTTTAAAGAGTTTCAAGTCTCAGATTTAGTTAAGTTAGATATTTTAGTTAATGGTGAAAAGGTTGATGCTTTGTCGTTGATTGTGCATCGAGCTAATTCGCAATATAAAGGTCGTGAATTAGCAGCAAAATTGCGTGAGCTTATCCCTCGGCAAATGTTTGATATTGCGGTTCAAGCCGCAATTGGGGCACATATTATAGCTCGTGAGACAATAAAAGCAATGAGAAAGAATGTGCTAGCTAAGTGTTATGGTGGGGACATTTCTAGGAAGAAAAAACTTCTTGAAAAGCAGAAAAAAGGTAAAAAACGTATGAAGCAAGTGGGTAATGTCGAAATCCCACAAACAGCATTTTTAGCCATTTTACAAGTTGATTAATTGATGCCTAATAACATTAAATTAATTGTTGGGTTGGGTAATCCAGGTGCTGAGTATGTGGATACTCGGCACAATGCTGGGTTTTGGTTTGTAGACACTCTCGCACGCAAATTCAAAGTGAATTTTACGGCAGAATCTAAATTTTATGGTATGGTGGCACGATTTAAGCATAATGGTGATGATGTTTTTTTATTAAAGCCCCAAACTTTTATGAATTTATCTGGTAAATCGGTTGTTGCGTTAGCTTTATTTTATAAGATTTTACCGAATCAAATTTTAGTGGCACATGATGAGTTAGATTTTACCACTGGAATTATTAAATTAAAGCAAGGTGGTGGCAATGGTGGGCATAATGGGTTAAAAGATATTGATCGTGTTATCAGCAATAACTATTGGCGTTTACGTATTGGTATAGGGCACCCAGGTGATAAAAATAAAGTTGTGGGTTATGTGCTAAAATCACCCAGTCAAAATGAACGTATTGATATTGATAATTCTCTCGATAAAACCTTATCCATTCTAGATTTATTGCTAATTGGCGATTTTGCCAAAGCTTTAAAAAAACTGCACACCACAACCTAATAATAATATTGCACTGCATGATTAAAACCTTTACCAGACTCCACAATATAGTTTATAATACCCACTCGAGAATATATTTCTAGATATATTATCATGTATATGTTTTTTACCTTTTTGGGGGTTTAATGAAGTTTTATAAATTTTTGCTATCATTTGTTATTGTGATGCTATTTACTGCCTGTGGCGGTGGCGCATCACGTGGTCTTAATTCAAATGCTTACGGTAATTTTCAAACCGCAAGTACTTTAGTAAGTAATTATCCAATATCTACATTACAGGCATTAGTGCCGACTTATGGATATTGTTTTGGAGTAGATGAATCATCAATAGTGTTTGATAATACATTAAGTCGTACGGGTACAGCTTTATGTACAACTAATGCCACTTATATTCAAAATTCAGCGCAAGCTAGCTTATTTGGTACACCAAATCTAGCTACATTTGTAACAGCAAATACTGAAAGTGTTACTAGTGTAAACATGTATAAAATCATCTACAATACGCCAGGTCAAGCGCAGATTTTTGCAGGCGGAGCGTCACCTAACGAGACAGTATCTGGCCTAGTTCTTGTACCAAATACAACACAGACTATAAAAGGTGTGGTATTGTATTATCATGGTACCGTGTTTTCAAAAACTGGAGTGCCATCTAATCCATCATCTGAAGGTGCTTATACAGAATGGTTGTTGTCAGCAGTTTATGCGTCGCAAGGTTATATTGTAGTAGTTCCAGATTACATTGGTCAAGGGGTGGATGTTGGAGCAATGCATCCGTACGTATTATACACTACGGCAAATGCCTTGAGTGGTTTAAATATGTTAACTGCCACTAATCAATTCCTGGCAACCCAAAATATAGCAATGCCTTCGAAACTGTATATAAGTTCGTATTCTGAAGGTGGGGCTTATGCACTTTGGGCCTCACGCTTACTTCAGGGGCAATATGCAAATATACTAACTGCAAATAATCTGACCTTAAAACGTACAGCTGGTATTTCTGGTGCATATAACTTATCTGGGAAAATGATTCCATATGCATATGATAAAAGTTCCAATGCATACGCTAGCTCGCAAAATACTTATAATGCTTCACCAGGTATTTTTGAATCGAGTCCTTATTATCTAAGTGAGTCAATCCCAATTGCGAGTATGTTACCATTTAACCCAAATGGTGCACAGCAAACATTAGCCAACTTCACTATGGCTGGTAGTAAAGCATCGTTAGCTACTTATGCATTTACCTCGTTTATTATGTATAACTACAATCCAGCAGTTTATACATTATTTTTTGCTAGTCCGTCTTTTGTGAATATGACTAGTTGTATGAATATCGAGTCCTATATAAATGTTTTAAATAGTAAGGTTGTTATTGGTGCTTGTCCTATTACCACATCATTAGCTAATTTATTTATGAATCCAAGTTATTCATCTAATGCTATTGGTAATAATATTGTTGCTAGTACTATGGCTACAGCCAATTACTTTACGAGTGGTGAATCAAATGTTAATAATATAACGGCAAGTGTTTATAGAGGTGGCTTGACTGCTAATTCTATTGGTACTGTTACTACTAATAATGCAACAAATCCATATGGCTTTGCAAAACCAATTTTAAGTGATAATAACATTATGCCAGTAATTAGAGCTGCAGATACTTGGCAGTTTAGTACTGGTAGTCCGTTAAGCTTGATTTATATGAATTATGATTCAACGGTTACGAATCAAGATTCATTGGATGCGTGTTCTGCAAGCGGAGTTAAGGGGATGTCAGCTACAAATATGGTAACGTGCTTACCAGTAGATAATACACAACTTTACTCTGCACAGGTTTTGTCTATTACAGGGTTTGGTAATGTGAATGTTCCATTGTTATTAGACCATGCTCAGGCAGAGTTTACATTAAATATGGTGGCATTACACCAATTTGAACAAACTCCATAAAGCACACATTTTAATATCATTCCCGCATAGGCGGGAATCCACGTTCAAATAAAAGAATAATTTCTAAAAGGTAATATAATGAAAAAATTGTTAATAAGTGTTTCAGTTTTAGCTAGTATGTCAGTATTTGCTACAGATAATACAAATAACTTTAGTACATTTCAAAAATTTGATAATCAAATTAGTATAGGTGTAAGTGATAGCCAAATGATGTTGTCTAATGGAGCAACTAATCAATCGTTGTTAAATAATCAAACAATGAGTTTAGACGTAGAGCGCCAATTCAATAACGGTGTGTGGGCAAATATTAATGCATATATGATGACGATGACTAATTCGTTAGGTAGTCAAGCAACTGGCGTTGGAATGGGTACGTACATGCCTGTTAATCAAAATCCTTTTTTAGGTGGTTTTAATGCTAAAGGCGGTTATTCTTTTGCGTTGTTGCCAGATAGGATTTTAGTAACCCCATACGCATTATTAGGTAGAAATACCAATTTAGCGATGTCAACGGTGGTGGCAAATAACTACACGAATGCTACTAATGACTTCTTTTATTCAACGGGTTTCGGTGCCCGCATACAGTACGTTGTTAATCCATATATAGACGTATATTTAGATCAATCATATGCGTTTAATTGGGATCAATCAGCACCAGCGACTATGCCAGCACAAAATAGTCAGCAATTTACCACAACATTGGGGGCTAAGTATAATGTATATGAACAGTTACAGCTAGGTGTGGGTTTATTCTATGATAACTACCAGTACACAAATAATGCACCAGCAACAACTTCGCTAACAGGTGGCAGTGCACCTAATGGCGCCACAGTTAGTATTTATCAACCACAATACGATTTTGGAGCTAAAATCTCTATTGGTATGACATTCTAATTCTGCGTTAGCTCTGCTTTACTTTGGGTGTAACTACTCAGTAGTGAGTTGCCATAAACTAGTTACCTTTGGATAAATAGCTCTCTAAAAATAATAGAGGGCTATTTTTTAATCTCTTTGGGTATAATTCCTCGCAGCTTGCTGCGGCACTGTCATACCAGCGAAGGCGGGTATCCAGCCCATGCTCTGTAAAAAGTTTTTGCTCTAAACATACCTCGCTGCTTACCGCAAGGTTTTTGATTTTTGATGCATAATGGCATAATTAAAAGCTTATTTTCCTGTATAATATGGGTATTAACTTAAAAATAATCATATAAGAGGTACAATGGGGCAAGTACGAATAATTGGTGGAAAGTATAGATCCAGAATTTTAAAATTTAAAGATAATATTGATGGCTTGAGACCTACAACGGATAGAATTCGTGAGACATTATTTAATTGGTTGGGTCAAGATTTAACGGGTAAAAGATGCTTGGATTTATTTGCTGGAAGTGGAGCTTTAGGCTTTGAGGCTTTATCAAGAAACGCTGTAGCGGTTACGATGGTTGAAGTAGACAAGACAGTTATTCAAGATTTAAAAACAAATAAAGAGCTATTAAATGCGGTAAATCTTAATGTTGTGCGAAGTAATGGTTTAGATTATCTTAAAAGAATGGATGGAAAAATTAATGTATTGTTTTTAGACCCACCATATGCTACTACGCTACTTAAGCAATCCTTAGACTTACTAATTGAATTAAAAGATAAATTTAAAGATGTAATCATTTATATAGAATATGCACAATTGCCAGATTTAACTGTTTTTGAGATTTTAAAACAGAGTAAAGCTGGTGCTGTCCATTACGCACTAATTAAAATAAAATAAAATAAAAGGTATATTAAAAGAATGACATTATTAATTACAGAAGAGTGTATCAACTGTGATGTTTGTGAGCCTGAATGCCCAAATAAAGCAATTTATCAAGGGCCGGAAATTTATGAAATTAATCCAGAGTTATGTACTCAATGTTTGGGGCATTATGATGAACCTCAATGTCAGATTGTGTGTCCAGTGGCATGTATTGATATAGATACTAAAAATCCTGAGACTGATGAACAATTATTAGAAAAGTACAAAAAGATATGGGGGAAATAATAAAAGCGGTAGCTGGTGTTTTATATCAAGATAATAAAGTATTGATGGCATCACGTCCAGCAGGTAAACCGTATGAGGGTTATTGGGAGTTTCCTGGTGGTAAGGTTGAGTTAAATGAATCGATAAATGAGGCACTTATTCGTGAATTAAAAGAAGAAATTTCAATTACTACCGCTCTAGAAGATTTAACCTATTTAACTTGCATTAAACAAGAGTTCGCTAATGATAAGACACTCAAGTATACCGTTCATCTGGATGTGATTATGGTTAGTAATTGGACTGCTGAAGTTAATGCGCTTGAGGGACAAACTCTTTATTGGCATAATCTAAAAGACCAGTGTGATAAAGAACCATTACTAGCGACCACAACAAAAATCCTTAATTTATTAAAAAACTATTCAAAGGGTAACAAAAAGTGAAACAATATCAAGATTTATTAAAGTATATTTTAGCAAATGGGGTGAGAAAAACCGATAGAACAGGTACTGGTACAATTTCTACTTTTGGTTATCAAATGCGTTTTAATTTACAGGAAGGGTTCCCTTTACTAACCACTAAAAAGGTGCATTTAAAATCAGTTATTCATGAGTTATTATGGTTTTTGGCTGGAGACACTAATACAAAATATTTAAATGATAATGGTGTTAAAATTTGGGATGAGTGGGCAAAATCTGATGGTGATCTTGGACCTGTTTATGGGGCGCAGTGGAGAAGTTGGCATACACGTAGTGGAGAAGTGATTGATCAAATTGCTACGCTGATACACGACATTAAAACTACACCAGATTCTCGACGTTTGATTGTCTCAGCGTGGAATGTGGGTGAGTTAGAGCAAATGGCATTAATGCCGTGTCATACTTTATTTCAGTTTTATGTTGCAGATAATAAGCTGTCATGCCAGTTGTATCAACGTTCCGCAGATGTTTTTCTTGGCGTACCGTTTAATATAGCTAGTTATGCACTTTTAACGATGATGGTGGCGCAAGTCTGTGATCTGGAGCTTGGAGATTTTGTGCATAGTTTTGGTGATGTGCATATTTACAATAATCATTTAGAGCAAGTTCATTTACAATTAAGTAGGTCACCTAAAACATTACCAAAAATTGCAATAAATCCTAATGTCAAAGATATTTTTGCGTTTAAATATGATGATTTTAGCTTGTTGAATTATGAACCATATCCAGCGATAAAAGCTCAAGTTGCCGTATAAAACTTATAAAGTGAAACCATGATAAAAACCGATAATTTAGCAACCATTACCTCAAGTGATGTGGGTGAACGTATAATCACACCGCTTAAAACTAATGCTGAAGAAACCATAGAAAGGGCATTACGTCCACAGTCATTAGATGAGTACATTGGTCAAACCAAAGCTAAAGAGCAATTACAAATATTCATTCAGGCGAGTAAAAATCGAGCAGAAGCTCTAGATCATGTGCTTTTATTTGGTCCGCCAGGTTTAGGTAAAACAACCTTAGCACATATTATTTCTAAAGAGCTTGGAGTTAATCTAAAACAAACATCTGGGCCTGTTTTAGAGCGTGCTGGTGATTTAGCTGCTATTTTAACTAATTTAGAACGTCATGATGTGTTATTTATTGATGAAATTCATCGATTATCGCCAGTGGTGGAAGAGATTTTATATCCAGCATTAGAAGATTTTCAGTTAGACATCATGATTGGGGAAGGTCCATCGGCACGAAGTATAAAAATAGATTTACCACCATTTACCTTAGTGGGCGCGACTACACGTGCGGGTATGTTGACAAATCCATTACGTGATAGATTTGGTATTATTTCACGCTTAGAGTTTTACTCTTTAGAAGAGTTAACGGAAGTAATTAAGCGTTCTTCTAATTTATTAAATTTAAAAATTACCGAAGATGGTGCAATCGAGATTGCTAAACGCTCACGAGGTACGCCACGGATAGCAAATCGTTTATTGCGTAGAGTACGTGATTATGCTGAAGTAAAGGCTAATGGCAATATTGATAAAAATATTGCTGATTTAGCTTTAACCATGCTTGATGTGGATAAAATTGGCTTGGATGTAATGGATAAAAAAATATTAGATGCAATTATTAATAAATTTAATGGTGGGCCAGTTGGTTTAGATAATATTTCTGCCACCATAGGGGAGTCACCAGACACTATTGAAGACGTAATTGAACCATATTTAATGCAAAGTGGCTTACTCCATCGTACTCCACGTGGAAGAATTGCCACTCAATTAGCTTACAAACATTTTGGTTTTGAGGTGTAGTTTTCTTGCTGTTACACGGTCAACTCATTTCTAGTTTCAGTTTTCATGTAAACACTTGCTATATATAAGTTCGACCTCATATTATAAATTAAATAATATTTTTATATGAGGTGACATTGCATGGCTAGAAATGTAACAAATCCATCAATAACTGGATGTATCAATTCTACATGGTGACGGCACATCAACTACTGCTAAAAAAGGTGGACAACCTGGGTCGCAATGGGCACAAACACCCCAGGGTGATAAAAGTAGTTGCTATCTGTGACCGTAATTGAAATGTCCACGGTTAATTGCATATATTTAGTTTCTCATTTTATATAAATTGGCATACCTTTGTGAATTATACCATACTACTGAACGATAGTCAACCATGATTTAACTATTGTCAAGCGTCAGTTAAAATGATACCTTTTTATGTCAGTTAGAATGGGCGCATGAGTCAAACTTGTTTAACACACTATACTTTGCCGATAGCCTGAAATAACTTATCCATCCATTTATGTGTGAATTATAACAATTAGTATGACTTTGCAAAAATCATTTTTTTGCCGACGGTTTCACCTGTGAAAATACATTGACCATTCACGTCTTTTTGTTCTATAGGGATACATCTTGCGGTAACTTTTAATGGTTTAATGAAATCTTCAATTTTAGGGTCGTCAATTGCATAACAACTTACAAAGCCTTTGTCTAAGTTTAATTCATCACTAAAAAACTCGTTAAATTCATTGAGTGAATTTAATTCCACAATATTTTCATCCCGGTATTTTAACGCACGGTTAAATATATTTTTCTGGATCTCTTCTAAAATAGAACTCGCTTTTGCGGAAAAATCTTCTGCAGTGATAAACTCTTTATTTTTAACTGGTGCATCTCGCCGTGCCATCATCAAACCATTTTTTTCTATGTCTTTTGGTCCGATCTCTACACGAATTGGTACACCTTTTTTTACCCATTGCCACATTCTTTCACCACCACGAATATCACGGTTATCAACATGCACTCGTAAATTATCATCATGAAACACATGTTTCATTAGTTGTTTTTTTAAATTATTACAATATATTAAAACTTGAGCTTCTTCATCTTCATTTCTAAAAATAGGTAGAATGACAATTTGTTGCGGTGCAATGCGTGGTGGAGTAATTAAACCATCATCATCACTGTGAGTCATAATAAGTCCACCAATTAAACGAGTAGACACTCCCCATGACGTTGTCCATGCATTTTTTAGTTCGCCATCTTTATCTAAAAACTCAATGCCAGATGCTTTAGCAAAATTTTGTCCCAAAAAATGTGATGTACCTGCTTGTAGAGCTTTGCGATCTTGCATCATTGCCTCAATAGTATATGTGTTGACTGCGCCAGGAAACCTCTCGAAACAAGGTTTTTCACCTTTTATTACAGGTATAGCCAAAAACTCTTCGGCAAATTTTGCATATAAATCTAGAATCATTAAAGTTTCATTAATTGCTTCTATGCTTGTTGCATGTGCAGTATGGCCTTCTTGCCATAAAAACTCAGATGTGCGCAAAAACATACGAGTCCGCATTTCCCAACGCATAACATTGGCCCATTGGTTTATAAGTATGGGTAAATCACGATATGATTTTACCCATTTAGCATAACTCTCACCGATAATTGTTTCACTAGTAGGACGTATGATTAATGGTTCTTCAAGTTCACCATCTGGCGTTAATCCGCCTTTACCATCTGGTACTAATCGATGGTGTGTGACTACTGCGCATTCTTTCGCAAAACCTTCAACATGTTCTGCTTCTTTTTCTAAGTAACTAAGTGGTATTAGAAGTGGAAAATATGCATTAACATGACCAGTTTCTTTAAATCGTTTATCTAAATCATGTTGGATGTTCTCCCATAGAGCATACCCCCACGGTTTAATTACCATACATCCTCGTACAGGTGACATTTCAGCTAAATCTGCACCAATAATAACTTGTTGATACCACTCTGGGTAATTTTCTAAACGAGTTGGGGTAATTGCGGTTTTTTCCATAATCTTAATCTTTTAAAAAATTTTACTTAAATATTCAATTGTGGTTTTAGTTTTTTGATAATTTACATGCTTCTTTTCAAAATCTCATTTACTTAACACGTCAACATAACGTGTAACACCATCTTCTAAGCTTAAAAATGTTTCTTTGTATCCTGATTCACGTAAACCATTGATGTCGGCTTGAGTATAACATTGATATTTACCTGATAAATCAGCAGGAAACGATATATATTGGATAATTCCATCATGAACTGCTTGTTCTAGTGATAATTTATCTAAGCCATCTTTTTGTCGGCAGGCATTGATTGTAGCCAAAGATAAATCATTATAACTTCTAGCATTACCAGTACCACAGTTGAATATTCCTGAGATTTCTTCTTTATCATTTAAATGGTTTTCAAAGAAAAACATATTTACCTTAACTACATCTTCAATAGAAATGAAATCACGTACTTGACCGCCATTAGCATAACCTTGGCAACCTTCAAAAAGTTTTACGCTACCCGTTGCTTGAAATTGATTAAAGTTGTGTAATACTACAGATGCCATTCGTTCTTTATGAGACTCACGAGCACCATATACGTTAAAATAACGTAACCCAACAATCGGAGCAGTTAAACCATTTTCAAAATAACGCCGTACCATTTGATCAAAAAGAAATTTTGAATAACCGTATACATTTAATGGTGCTTCAAATTCTCGTTTTTCAATAAAAATAGCGCTAGCACCATATACCGATGCAGATGATGCATATAGCATGGGAATTTCATTTTTTTGTGCAAATTCTAATAATGTCGATGAATATTCATAATTATTTTTCATCATATATTTGCCATCCAATACAGTAGTAGCAGAACAGGCTCCTTGATGTATAATATAATCAATTTGATTGTCATATTCACCATTAATGATTTCTTTTAAAAAATCTTCTTTATCAACATAGTCCAGTATTTCACAGTCAGTTAAGTTTTTTATCTTGCTTCCATTACTTAAATTGTCAACTGCAATAATATCTTTAAATCCTTTATTGTTAAGTTCTTTAATTATATTTGAGCCAATAAATCCAAATGCGCCAGTTACAGCAATAATCATAATAATTCCCTAAAAAATCAAAGTAAGTGAGTGAGTGAGTGATTTTTAAAGCCTAACCAATCACAAAAATCGAGGTTTTTACTAAGCCCAATAACTTTAAAAATCTCTCCCATTTCATTTGGCGAGGTTAAGCGGTTAATCTGGTTAGTTAGTTTTAAATAATCACTGGTATTTTTAACGTTATTTATATGTTCTACAATTCCACAGTTAATCAAAAAATTAGCTTGTGAAGTGTAATCAATAATGTCTAATCCAGCAGAAATTGCGGTTTGAGCTACAGCGGTAAAATCAACGCTACTCGTAATATCGATTAAACCAGTATAGTTTAATACATCATTCAGTAAATGTTGCCGAAAAAATCCACGCAAGGTACCATTAGAGTGCTTTAGATTATAGTATTCATCTTCACCATAACCATAATCAATCAGAATAATACAACCAGTATTAAGGCAATCCGCCAATGAATTTATAAAAGCACGGCTAATCATGTTTATTTCTGAGGTATAATTTGAGTTAATTTTGGGTAATTGACGAATACTTTCCACTAATGTAGAGGTGTTAGTTTCGTTTATTTTTTCATCAAGATAAACAAATGAGCTACCATCATAGCCAATATTTTTTAAATAATAAATATCATTTTTTACACAAAATAACTCGCATGGTTGGGCATCAAGTACTTCATTAGCTATAATCACCCCATCAAAATTAGAGGGTAATTCATTTAACCATTTTACTTTATCGACCATATGGGGCAATTCAGTTTTTAACAAATCTTGTTGTAGTATAGTTAAACTAGAGCTTAACTCTAAAATATAGTAGTAATCTAACTCATCACCTATATTTTTGAGCATATCTAACATTAATTGACCATTGCCAGCACCTATTTCCAGTACTGTATTTTGATGTTTTATCTGTTGCCAAAGTTCTTTGACTTGTTTTGATAAACATACAGCAAATAAATTAGATACTAATGGCGCCGTCACAAAATCACCAAATTTACCAAATTTATGTAGTAAATTGTTATAATAGCCATATTGAGGATGATATAGTGCTAGTTCCATAAAACGGCTAAATTGTATGGCGTGAGCTTGATTTATTTCTTCAATAATCAAATGTTTCAATGTGTTTGTTAGTTCAGATTCTTCAACTGATAAACTAAAAATATTATTCAAAATAATTATTATTCTTTTCTTTAGGTTTAAAATATTTACTGTTTAGAT
>CAITEL010000052.1 GCA_903891375.1 uncultured Neisseriaceae bacterium | reverse complement strand
GACCTTTTGGTGAAATGCAGTGAGGTTGTTAATCCTTCCTCTACAAAAACTGTTGCTCCACATCGTGTGGTTGAAACATTAGGAAATGATGTCGTTCACTGCTCAGCCTAATAGTTCTTAGTATGCCTTAAGGTGTGATGTTAGCGTAGGTAGGAAGTAGGCAGAGTGCGGATATTGGAGCTCATAAAGTATTCACATTTTTTTTGTAAATACTTTTTTTTAAAAAACCTTTTAATAAATCTAATTGTATTATACATAAATAAACAAATATGAAAATGAAATTTTTATTGATGTTCCTGATTAGTGGCATCATTTCTGCATCCGCACAAAAAACTGTTGTTGATGTAGCTGCTGGTTCAAAAGATCATTCCACTTTAGTTGTTGCAGTTAAAGCAGCTGATTTAGTTAGTACATTACAAGGTAAAGGGCCTTTTACCGTATTTGCACCAACTAATGATGCATTTGCCAAATTACCTAAAGGCACAGTTGAAAATCTATTGAAATCAGAGAACAAAGCAACATTAGCTAAAATTTTGACTTATCACGTTGTGGCTGGTAATTTAGATGCTGCTGCTGTTGTAAAAGCAATAAAAGATGGTAAGGGAAAAGTTACATTAAAAACTGTAAGTGGTGGATCTTTAACAGCTTCATTGAAAAACGGCAAGGTAATTTTAACAGATGAAAAAGGTGGAATCGCAACTGTTACAGCTACTGATCTTAAAGCAGGCAATGGCGTGGTACATATTATTGACACAGTTTTGATGCCTAAATAGGTTACTCATAAAATATAAAAATATGGGTCATACAATAAAATGTATTATCCATATTTTTTGTATTGGTTATTTTATATGAATCCGTTTATCATTAATTGATGACTATGTTAAAGAATATTTTTCCCCGAGTTACTGAAATTCCAAATGAATGGCAGCTGAGCGAATTTATTGAGCAACGTGAATATCTTATAAACGGTGAGCTTAGGATTTGGGAAGGCCCCATGAATGAAGTGGTGTCGCCAGTATCTATCAATAATGGCGAAAGTACGGTGAAAAATATCATTGGCACAACCCCTCTTCTAACACAAAAGGAATCATTAGAAGCCTTGGATGCAGCTGTTCTTGCTTATAATAATGGCACTGGTGAATGGCCAACAATGAGTATTACAAAACGAATTACACATATAGAACAGTTTCTTTTTGAAATGAAGAAACAGAGGGGAATTGTAGTTAAGTTATTGATGTGGGAGATAGGTAAAAACTTAACAGATAGTGAAAAGGAATTTGACAGAACCTGCATATATATAGAAGACACCATCAAGGAATTAAAAAAACTCGATCACGACAATTCTAACTTTGATATTGAAGAAGGCGTAATTGCTCAGATTAGGCGGGTACCGCTAGGTGTGGCTTTATGTATGGGTCCTTATAATTATCCCTTAAATGAAACATTTACTACTTTAATCCCTGCATTAATTATGGGTAATACGGTGGTGTTTAAGCCTGCTAAATATGGTGTACTTTTTATAAAACCATTACTAACAGTTTTTAAAAATTGTTTTCCAAAAGGCGTAATCAATATCATTTATGGTAAGGGAAGAGAAACGGTGGGTGCGTTAATGGAGACCGGAAAAATAGATGTATTTGCCTTTATTGGAACCAACAAAGGCGCCAGTGATATTAAGAAATTACATCCCAAACCAAATCGTTTAAGAAGTGTCCTTGGATTGGATGCAAAAAATCCTGCCATTGTTTTACCAGATGCTGATATTGAAAATGCAGTTAGTGAATGTCTTGCCGGTTCGCTATCGTACAATGGTCAAAGGTGCACCGCATTAAAAATAATTTTCGTTCAAGAGACAATTGTAGAAGAGTTCATCAAAAAATTTATTGATGGCGTATCAAAACTAAAGTGTGGTATGCCATGGGAAAAAGATGTAAAGATCACACCTTTGCCGGAGCCTGGTAAAACCGCTTATTTAACTGACCTGCTAAACGATGCTAAGCTCTATGGTGCATCGGTATTGAATGAAAATGGTGGCGAAGTAAATGATACTTTTTTTTACCCCGCAGTACTTTACCCGGTAAATGCTCAAATGCGGATTTACTCAGAAGAACAGTTTGGCCCATTGGTTCCTATAGTTTCTTATAAAGAAATTGAAGAAGTAATTGACTATGTTGTTCAATCTAACTTCGGACAACAGCTTAGCATATTTGGAAAAAATTCAAAAATAATTGGTCATTTAATTGATGAACTCGCTAATCAAGTAGGACGCATTAATATTAATGCACAATGTCAGCGTGGACCTGATGCATTTCCATTTAATGGAAGAAAAGATAGTGCAGAGGGAACGCTAAGTGTGCATGATGCATTAAGAGCATTTAGTATTCGCATATTAATTAGCACAAAAGACAATGCTATTAATAAAGAAATTGTGCAAACAATTGTAAGAGAACATCAAAGTAATTACTTGAGACTTGATTATATCTTTTAAAAAGACATTTTTCTACATCTTTTTTTTATGAAAAAATATCATAATAAAATCTATGAGTTTATATGAAAAATTTGAGGTTCTGTATCAGAAACTCCTATCAGATAAAACTAAAAAAGAAAGTGAACGGGTTATTTTAATTATAGCCATAGCAAGTTTTCTTATCCACCTAACCATCATCTACTTAGTGGATTTTGGAATTATTTCGCTGAATTCGCATTCGGATTTACTCAAAAATCCTATTGCTGCAATATATACGCCATTCTCATTTATATTAGTTTATGAAGTTTACCTTTTAGTGTATTATCTCCCAAAATCTATTACCAATTAT
>CAITEL010000051.1 GCA_903891375.1 uncultured Neisseriaceae bacterium | reverse complement strand
TTAGGAGTATTTAAAAATGCAATACAAATCTGTACGTCTACCAGCAGATTTTGTTGATGAAATTAAAAAATCAGCAAATGATGAATATAGATCAATTTCGCAACAATTAATGTATTGGGCAAATTTAGGAAAAGAAATAACGAAGTCATATTTTGTAGATGATGATGACGAAGTTCTAGGCGATTTAGCCATTAGGCGATATAATGCAGAGAAACACTTAGCGGTTAAGGTAAATATAGATGACCTATGAATTAAGATTTATTCCAAGTGCACTAAAGGAGTGGAGTAAACTTGATAACTCAATCCGCATGGTATTTAAAAAAGCCCTGAAAAAAAGGCTAGTTAATCCAATAATACCATTAGCAAAAATAAGAGATAAGCCGATAGCCTGTTACAAGATTAAGCTACGAAGTATAGGCTATAGATTAACATATACGGTAGAAAATGATGAATTAGCTGTTTTAGTACTTATTGTAGATAGGCGAGATGTTGTTTACGAAAAACTTGATGAAAAGTTAAAAAATCATTAAATTTCAAGACAAAACTAATTTAATGGATATAATGTCCCTGCTTTTATATCTAAGGGTGAATGTTTACTTAGAGGTCGACAACTTGCTCTAAAATATAATCATCAATATTACGTAATTCGCTATTAAAATTTACACCTATCAAAAATATAGATTTCTTAGTACTTACAAATCGTTCATAATATGATTTATTCTTTATTTGCTCTAAGGCTTTTTGTGCTGTTTGGTCAACTTTGAATTCAAATATATAGATGTTATCGTCAGTTTGAATTATTGCGTCTATTCTACCAATATTGGTTTTGTATTCCATAGTTATTTGATAACCCAGCAATTGAAAAATTAAATATATTATACTTTGATAATGTTTTTCTTTACTAACCTTTACATCATAATCAATGTTTAGAAAAATTTGCTTTAAATAGTATATTATTGTCTCAATGTCATTTTTTTCAAATGCATCAACTATCTTGTTTAAGTAGCTTTGGTTAGAGCTACGTGATTTACCAAAGGCATCAAATAAGTTTTCTTTAAATGATTTATTGATTTCATAATTAGGGTAGCTTAAGATATAACGTTCTGATTTTTCAATATAACCTTTGATAGTTAAATATCCAGCTTGAAACAGAATTGCATTTATATTTAAATCATCAATTTCAAATGAATCAAACTGTGAGGCATTTAGTTTGCATTCATCTAATTGAAATAACTCTACATTTGCGTCTTTTTTGATTAACTTCATTAAAAATGATGGATTACCACTGGTGAACCAATAATTAGAAAAGTCATTTTTTTGGAATAAATTGATAGTTGAGTATGGGTTATAAACTGATTGGCTATTTTTACAAAAGCAGAAACCATTATACCACTCTTTTATTTTTAATGCACAATCATCATAAGACATATTTTGTTGGGTTGCTAATACTTCAATATATCCTGTAAAGTACTTATTTAATTCTTCTTGTGTAATTCCACAAATACTTGCATATCGATTATCCATAGAAATATCATCCAGATTATTTAGACCACTAAATACTCCAACTTTACTAAACCTTGTTACTCCAGTTAAAAACACAAAGCGAACATATGCATCTAGCCCTTTGATTACTGTATAGAACCCTTTAAGAATATCTCGCCGTGTTTTGGCCTCTGTAAAATCGTCTATTACATCTAAGATCGGTTTATCGTACTCATCGATCAGAATTACTACTTGTTGTTTATTGCATTTAGTAAATAGTTTTGTAATTATTGAACGGAAATATATGCTGTATGGGAGAGCTATAAAGTCATCTTCATTAAATATGTCATAGGTAATTGCAATATTTTTTAAGGCATCTTTAATGTAGAAAGTTAAATCATCATCTATTGCCACATTGAAATCAATGCGAATTATAGGGAATTTCTGCCAGCCCCAATCACTATGATAAATCCATTGATCTTTAAATAATTCCTTATTCCCCATAAATACTTCATATAGAGTGGATAATAGGGTGCTTTTACCAAATCTACG
>CAITEL010000050.1 GCA_903891375.1 uncultured Neisseriaceae bacterium | reverse complement strand
ATTTTGTGGAATCTATAAAAAGCTATAACAAAGACACAGATACCGATGGAAAAATAAAAACAGCGATATGCCTGCAATATACGCAACTAAGTGAAAAGAATAAAAATTTATTATCTACTGAAATTAAGACGTATTTTAATGGTTTGCATGACAGTATAACCTTGCCATTTCCATCGAAAATTTTAAATGACACATTTGCTGATAAAATAGTATTCTCTTCTGCTATAACTAAATTTAAAGATAAAATAGGCAGAATGGTGTATTTTGAATCATCGATTACGGCTATAACATCTCTGAACAAGTCGAGGATAAAGGCACAACTATTGCAGCAAGTAGACATCCTTAAAGAATTTTTAATAATTAATACTTCAACTAATAAATTATCGGACGAACAAAATAAAAGTTTTAAAGCCATAAGTGACTGTATTAATTGTTTATATAACTCAGAATTGAGTATAAAAGACGAATTAGCAATAGCAGATCAGATAAATAATTTTTTAAAAAATATTTTATTAAAAAATGATGAACTAAAAAAGGACATTAAGATTAAGATTAATACTGAATCTTATACATTAGACTTTGCAGAAGCGGATCGCACCACAATAAAAAAAATATGTAATGCGATTAGCGTAGACAGCGATAGTCTGTCATTAGACAAAGTTCCAGAAATATACAAATTGATTTTAGCCACTAAAGACAACGAAGCAAACGGGGTAACAAAAGCACTACGTATTATAGTTGCGGTTTTAACGGGAGTGCGAGTTGAAAAAATTGAAATGAATCCACAAGAAAGTAACAACATTGTTCCAGGAGTTGCGATTATTAACAAAATATCAGACTTACAAACATCTCGTTATGTAAATTTACAAGCAATTACCTACTTGCACCGTCAATTGGTAGATAACTTTTGGTCAGTAGCAATTGGCGTTGAGAATGTAGCTAAACCTTTAGCCGTGAGTATTGGATTAGTGCAAAAATTAGTTCAATCTAAGGATAATAGTGCCACACTTTCCTTAGCGTATAACTCGAGTTTTACGAAGGATGAAATTAGTCTTTTGGCAGATATTCTAAAGAATGATGTTCAGACTGTTCAAAAAAATACTGAAAAACGTCAAATTGCTATTATAGATCAACAGAAAGAATATATATACGATTTTGCTACATTAATGAATTTGATTAAAAAACACTTAGAAGCTAATAACAATATAGATAAAAATAAGGCAAATGATGAAGCATTGGTCAAGCTAACAGATTATTGTGATATGGCTAACAAGATGTCAGGAGAATTAGTAGCACTTTTCAACCAAAGTAATGAGTTAAAAAATAATTATGGTGAATATGTATCAAAACTAAAGGGATTCATAGAAAAGTTTTCATCAGACAATAAGATTGATTATAGTAAGGAGTTAAATCAAGACGAAATAGATACTCTTATGTATATTGCAATGTATTTTAATAAAAATAATGCATCGCAAAAAAATAATGAGAATATTACAACATATTGTTTATCAAGTGAGATTATAAAAAAAATAATTGATATTTTTAATTTATGCTTAGTTTATATGAATAATATGAATACTAAAATAGCTTCAAAGCAAATGTCATTTTATAACAATAGAAGTATATTAGAGTCTATGGCGAATTCTCTTCTGAGTTCAGGTTTAGATGGCTACAAAGTCGAATTGTTTAATAATCTAGAGCCGTGTAGTTTAACAGATGAGAACAAAACAACGATAAAATTAGCTGTTAGTGGCGCATACTCAAGCAATAAATCAAGATCAATTGAAAATTCACTCGAGACATTAACTAAGGGTAAAAATTTTACTGCAGAAGTTATTAATGCCTATAAATTTTATATCAACCAACATCAATATAAAAATCTTGAACGTAAATTAACTGAATTCTATATATCTCATTATTTTACAAT
>CAITEL010000049.1 GCA_903891375.1 uncultured Neisseriaceae bacterium | reverse complement strand
TGATCGACGAGCCGTTGTTGGAATGGCACTATAATATGTAGGAAGCGCAGCAACACCAACAATAGCTCCCAGCTCAACACCAACAACAGAGGGAAAACCCATAGAATTGGCGTAGATAACAGCATCTAAATCATCAATAAACTTCACATAATCTTGAATTGCTTCAAGAGAATTATTATATTTTTCCACATCAAATTTAATGTAATCACTAAGATGTACGTATTTAGTCTCTCCACCTTTCACTTCAGTTAGTTTAATATTTCCAAAAGCCTTATTTACATAATCTACAAATGCATCTTTCTTAACAATCTTATTAACTATATTTTTAACATCATCTACGGTATAGGCACCATCTGTGCCGGTTCCAGAAGAACCACGCCAAGATAAATCATCGTTCATAAACCTCTTTACTCGCTCTGGAGAATAATCTTTCAAGTTTTTCTCAATAGCAACAATGCCTCTCAGAGTTTGGTTGCCAATATGTCTACTATTATCTTGACCAGCTAACTCAAATGAGTCTAATTTGTTATTTATTTTTTTAAATAATCCGATACCCTGTTCAACAATAACATTACCTGGAAGGGTATTATTTTTTACTTGTATGCTACTAGATACATTAAAATCATTCATACTGATTTCCTTTAATTCGATACCTTCTTGTTTATTTATTTTATCCAATGTTGTTGCTAATTCTTCTCGACCAACTTTATCACCACGCATCATTGTACGATGACATAAAATCGCAAACGTTAATCCAACCAGAGTACCAACTAATGTAGCAACGACTAACCCTCCAGCGGCTGTATCCGTAGCTGTATCCGTAGCTTTATCCCCAATTTTTGTTGACCCAGTCTCAGAACTTCGTATTAGTTCTACTATTTCTGGGGATGGGGAATTAGTATATTTATAATCACTGGGAATCAATACCCAACGAATACCAGATGAATCAATCTGATTTATAGAACTGTTTAATAACATTGGCGTTTCAGCTGAAATGTACTTCTGGGTATAAAATGCCTCTTGTTGTTCTCCATCTTCATTTGGTTTTAGCTTAGTATAGTAATTTAGGGTTATGTGATGATAGAGTGGATTATTTTTTACTGAAGCTGGTGCAGATTCATCTAAATCTTTCATTCGAGTGGTGGTATAAAAAATAACTGGTGGTTTGGTATATGCTACATCTATTTTGTCACTCTGTAATTGTGTGATTTTTAAACCTTTGTCCCACGGATTAATTTCAAACTCACCCCATTTGTCTTTACCAATAAACCCAACAAAACGAACCACGTTAGAATCGTCATCATAATATACACCATAGGTATTAGCAGGTTTATACTCCCCAAATGGTTTAAACTCATTTTTATGCTCACTTACATATTTATATAAAGCTTTAGTATCAGTTATAAATTCTGGTTGTATTTTGCCATCTAATACAGCTAATCCTTTGTCTGCCCCTACATATACCATGCGATTATTCTTTATATCTAATACCAATATGTCATCTTTTATAAAAACGTTAGTTCTTATAAAATCTTTACTTATAATAGAAGATTCCGCTGATAATTCGTATTCTTGTACTAAAGACATTTTTGAAGAAGTAACACCTTTGGGTACTTTATTCATCCCATTTGAGTTACTACCTACCTGAGTACCCATATCACAAGCACTTAAAAATAAACTAACAATCAATGTTGAAGCCACTACTTTTTTAAATTTCATCTTTTTTCTCTTTCTACCGATGTTACTAATACAATACGTTTTTAAAATTTTAGGATAACTAATTAATCACAGCATTATATCGTCAATTAAAGAGAGCGCATAATGTCCATTTTTAACATTTATTGAGCGATGTAATCTAAAAAGGCCAAATGAAACATTTATTGAGATAAAGGCTCTTTATGTGTTTCATGGAGCTTTTATAATTGGTTTGCATTATTGTAAAAACACACCCGACTCAGAAAAGAAAATAGATAATAAAAACAGCCTATTATCTTTATAGTAAATTCTAATTAGAGTTAAAATTTATCATATTTGGTAAAAGACCCTGAAACCCATGTAGAGCCATAAAAATTTAACTAATTCTACTGATTGACTGCTTAGCTAATTCACACATTGCTGTTTTATATTGTGAATCGGGAAATTCATCTAACTGAATTAATGCCTTACTAATATAATTATGCGCCATATTTTCACAATATTTAATCGCATTACTTCGTTTAACAATCTCAATAATTTGGCTGATATTGGCCTCATGTGGTGAATCTATCGCTTGTTGTATTGCTTGTTTTTCAATATCAGTGCCATGTTGTAATACATAAATCAACGGCAATGTAACCTTACCCTCCAATAAATCATCACCCACATTTTTACCCATATTAGCACTGTCGCCCGTATAATCTAAAATATCATCGACGATTTGAAATGCCGTACCAATACCAATTGCATAAATAGCTAAACGCTCTTCGATTACTTGATTTGCACCACTTACAATAGCACCAACCCGTGCGGCAGCCTCAAATAAAATTGCAGTTTTTGATTTTATCACCGCAAAATACTCAGCCTCAGTTAAATCACTACGCCCAATATTGAGTAACTGTAAAACCTCGCCCGCAGAAATTTTATTAGTGCTATCTGCCATAATTTTTAATAACTTTAAGGAATCTGCCTCAACCATCATCTGAAAAGATCTAGTATAAATAAAATCACCAACTAAAATGCTAGCCGCATTACCAAATACTGCATTCGCTGTTTGTCTACCACGTCTTAATCCTGATTCATCCACTACATCATCATGAAGTAATGTTGCCGTATGAATGTATTCGATCATGGCAGCCATTTTATGCAATAAGTCTCCATCAGTAAAGCCAGATATACGACCACATAACAATACTAAAAGAGGGCGAATTCGCTTACCACCAGAATGAATAATGTATTCGCTGATTTGTTGAATTAACACAACGTCTGAACTTAAATCATCACGTATTACTTTATTTAAGCACTCAATATCTGATGCCATAATCTTACTTGAAAGCTGTTCCATGTTCCTATTAACCTATTAACTGATTAAAATTTAATTCTTGTGTATGCCATCTAGCCACACTGCTCCTGTGTGCCACACTTACTATCACCATTTGTGGCAAATCTTTTACCAATAACTCATAGAGTTCTGCTTCAGTCTCTTCATCAAGGGCTGATGTAGCCTCATCTAAATACACAATGTCTGGTTTATTGATTAAAATTCTCGCAAAAGCAACACGTTGCTGTTCGCCAATTGATAAAATATTAACCCAATCATTAATTTCGTGTAATTTACCACTTAAATGCATCAAACCACACAGTTTTAGAATTTTCATTAACTCGCCATCATCAGGTAAATGTTGAACTTTAGGATAACAAATTGTATGCGTTAAATTATCAATCGGTAAATATGGCTTCTGGCTAATAAATAACGAAGTTATATGAGGCTTTTGATAAATATCACCCGTGGCAAAATGCCATAACCCAGATATCGCCCGAAGTAATGTGGTTTTACCACATCCAGAACGACCTTTAATTAAAATCCTATCGCCCGCATTTAAAGTAAATGATATTCCCTCAGCTAATAAGTCTCCACTTGGTAAATTTAAGGTTACATTATGTAGTTTAAGCGTTGTGTCTCCTGGCTTAATTTCTATAGATGTTAGATTAGTTGCCTGTTCGATAGCTCGCTCAAAACCTAATAAGCGATCCATTGTCGCACGCCATCCAGATAATGAGACATACGCATCAATAAAATAAGATAGTGCTCCTTGCACTCTACCAAAGGCATCAGCAATTTGCATTACATCACCAAATTTAATTATTTTCGCAAAATACCTGCCAGCCACAAGTAATGTTGGTAATATGACGGCTATTTGTCCATAAGCAACATTAAAAATACTAATTTTCATCTGCCGATAAATTATAGCAACAAAATTATTAAACACCGATGCATATTTATGCATTAAATTATTCTGCTCTTTGGTTTCGCCACCATAAAGAGCAATATTTTCACTATATTCACGTACCCGTACTAAACTATAACGAAAGTTGGCCTCATATGCTTGCTGTTGATAATCAAGCCTAATCAAAGGTCTACCTATTTTGAATATTATGTAAGTGGCTATAGCCGAATAGATTAAGGCTAGCCACACCATATAACCATGAATCGTAAAATGATATGTAGCAATTGTAAAACTAAAATTACCTGAGAGTTTCCACAATATAAAAACAAATGAAGCGAGCGTTACAACAGAATTCATTAAACCTAAGGTTAAGTCCAAAGAAATGATAATATACGAGTTGATATCCTCACTAATGCGTTGATCTGGGTTATCACTAATTTGGGGTAAAAATTTAGTTTTATAAAAAGCTTTATTCTTTAACCAATTATTGATATAATAATTAGTTGACCATTTACGCCAACGTAACTCAAGTAGTTTACGAAAATAATAAGCTAAAATCTGAAAAACAAGATAAAAAAAC
>CAITEL010000048.1 GCA_903891375.1 uncultured Neisseriaceae bacterium | reverse complement strand
ACCCTCATAAATAATCAGCAATTAGAATAGGGTGAAGTTTAACACATTTCCATCCATTGCTGACATTATTTAAACGTCGCACCCTTGGTAAGTGCATGAAATTGTAATATAATCTGCTAGTTTGTGAAGGTGAACTATTATCACCATATTTTTTTATTGTTACATCATACCTAAATGAATAATTATTACTGTCTTCAAGTTTATCTGTATTTTCTCCTATACATAAGCCTAAAGTGTGTCCTGTAAAATTTGAACCATTCGTAGCTAGACCATAAGTGTATTCAGTTTTATTTAATAGTTTGTTTGTTGCTGATATTTGTTTAAGCTCCGATACAGCAGTTAATTGATTATTTTCATTATTACAGGATTTATACGGAATTTTTGTATATGCTACTTGAGTAATTAGCCCAGATGGATAGCTAATCTGAGTTAAAAGATTTTTACCAATATATTGCGTATAAGAATAATTTGTTTTATAGCCTAATGCATCGCTAAATGATAATACACCTTTGTCACTAGTATATTCGAAGCTAGATAATGTACTATTTTCATTGGTTATGCTAATTTTATTTGGATTGTAAGTCACTTTAAATTCTTGACCATAACTATCTACAATTCTAGTTAAAAATGATTGATATACACCACCTAGCGTATAATAGTAACTTATACAGCTACCAAATCGATTATCTTGGGCTAATAATTTCCCCGTTGCATCAAAGTATTGATTGACTCCATTAGTGCCACTATATTTATAACGATATTTACGCTTGTCTAATTTACAAGTTAAAGCTTTATCAGGTATTACAGTAACAAATTTAATTGCATGGTTATTTATATATTTTAATCCAGAAGAATAACCTGAATTGTCCACCCAGTTATCATCAATTATATAATTTCGTCCATTTATATTTGCAGATTGCTCAATTTGATTGCTATTTAGAGTTAAATATGATAAATTAAAACTCCACCCAGCAGGTAACCAAAATGGACTAATTCTTTCGGAGTCATTGGTATAGATTAAGTCTAGCTTTAGATTAATATCATTGGTAATACCAGCAATGTGCAATAAATTTCGATTAAGTAATAAACTGCCAGTTTGAAGATTCACTTCTTCATTACCAAACAAAGAGTTATTATATGCTTGCGAACCTTGGTATGAACTTTGTTGCTCATTTGTGTATTCAAATAATTTACTCACAATAGGCGCAATACCTAAATTACTAATAAGAATGTTATTGCAACTCGATAATCCAAATAGAATAATTGTGAATAACATTATATGTTTATGTTGTATTTTCATAGTAAATACTCTTATTAATAAATAAGTATCTAAACACATGTTATCAGGTATTTTATTTAAGGATCTTTATATCCTTTAAATTTAATAAGGGCAATTGCTGGATCCCAGCATACGCTGGGATGACAAATGTCCGAAAATTTGTGTTGGTACTTATTAAGATAATCTTAATTACCTAATGGAGAATAAATGACATATAAATTTTGCTGTTTGCTATAATATATCGTATGATCGTCTCCGCTTTTTGTTGAACATAAGGTTTTAGCAGAACAAATTCGAATTTTTTCTGTATTATCCTCATAATATACTTGATTGAATCTACTACTTTTAGCATTGGACCCACCCCACATTAAATATGCGCCACTTGTATATTGGGTGTCATTACCGTTAAAAAAAACTAATGATTTAGATGTGTTTGTTAGGCAACTTCCGAAATATATACTTGGCCAATAGGTGTATGTCGAGCGTAGAGCCTCTTGATTTGGAATATCATCAGAGCAATTTAAACCTTGTTTACTAACTGTAAATGTCAATGATTTGCTATCTTTTCTTACAGAATCTGGGTCCTCCATGCAATATTCACCTACATGCGTAAAGGTAAATGTTATTGGTGTGTCTGGCGTAACAGGTAAATAAACGCAACCATTTAAATATGCTACAGTTGCCTCTGCTGATCTGGCATATATTGGTGAACCAGATAGGATCAATACAACTCCAAGTATGATAATTAATGTATTCTTTTTCATAATAAATTCTCCTTTTTATATAATACTTATTATACTCCTTATTTAGATAAGTCATACAATCAGCATTTTTGTTGATATAAATTTAAATATAATGGTAAGGTAGAATACGCCATTTCTTATAAAACTGAGGAGTAAGTTCAGTTTGTAAAAAATTACCACACATTATCTATGTTTACCGCCTCTTTCGGCCGCTTTTATTGTCTATATGCCTAATATATTCTTCTGTTGACAATAATTCTTGCTTTATTTTTTTGTCTTTTTTAAGGTTTTCTTTTAATTGTTCTTGAATTTTATCCTGCTCGTTTTTTAATTTTTTCATATAAAGAAAAGATCGGTTAGGCCGAAATCGAAGATTGAAAGGTGCACGTGGGCGTGGAACTTTAGAAAAAGAAAAGCCACCAATATTTGAAGCAATTCAAAGAGGTGGCGAGGTTGTGATACGAATGTTAGCCAACGTTAAACAAGTAACTATAAAACCAATAATTGAAACTCTTGTTGTATCTGGTACGTTAATTTATACCGACGAGTATGATATTTACTCCAGATTGGAACAATGGAGTTATTCGCATAAAACAGTCAATCACGGTAGTGGTGAATACGCAAGGGATGAATATGGTGATGGATTTCATGAAGTCCATGTTAATACAATGAAAGGTTTTGGTCACTATTTCGGTCTTGGCTCAGACCGCACAGGGGTATTTCTCAAGAAAAGCTACCGATATACTTAGGTTTTTTTGAATTTATACATAATACTAAAAAACGAGGTAAGGCACTACTTGGGTCACTGATAAAATTGATGGTAACTTAAGACCCTTAAACCCATATAGAGCCAACATTTTTTTATTAATGTGTTTCAAAAAAATAAGAAAATTTTCATAACTGCCTTTAAAAAAATTAACAAATAATTCAAGTCTATTTCGACTCAATTTGGTAATAAACTTTTCTTAAATAAAGATTCTTTAAAATATGTTACAACCTATGCTCTTTCTAAGTTTATGTATAAACTATACAAAAACAATTGCTACACTATCTAAAGTTAATCATATATAATAGTTGCTATTTTATTGTAAATCTAGATAAATACGCTAGTTATAATTTATAACCAATTTCATGGTAAATAAATCCTGCGTTATGATCATTCAGTATGATATAATGTGCGCATATATGTGGTGGGTTTATCGTAATACAGAATAACACTTACCAGTGATTGGGCTCATAGGAGGCTTTCAAATAAGCTCGCTGTGACCTCAATTTCCCTATCCTAATTACATACGCAAATGATGTAATTTTTGCAAAATTTACAATCATGTCATCGTAATAACACCAATATATTTATTAAATGTCTGCAAGATTAATTGGAAGGAACAAATAATGAGCTTGCTAAGTATATATAAGGCTTAAAATCTTATGCAATATTTTCTAATTAATAATATAAGTTTCTCTTGGCCAGCAATAATTTTGTTGGCTTGGTTTGTTGGTGAAATTGGCTATCAGATTACTAAAATTCCTCGTATCAGTTTTTATATAATTATTGGATTTTTATTTTTAAATAACAAGTTTGGAATTTCTGTCAATCTAAGTGTTTTCAATTTTAATTTTTTAATCAATATT
>CAITEL010000047.1 GCA_903891375.1 uncultured Neisseriaceae bacterium | reverse complement strand
TAATGTAATGTTCAAATAATTTCTGCCAAATAATTTTATCGCCACACCAATAAATATCTTTAAATCCTTCCATTGGATCATTTAGTTGTTCAAATTTAGCAAAGTATAGTTCTTGTTTGTCTAATTCATTTCTATCCAGTAATTTTCTTGAACTACAAAAACGATACATAAATTTCTCATCCATTATTTATTCCATAAATATTACTATAAAATGAGTTCATTATCTGGGTCATATTTATAATTAATGATATCTCCAGTAATAAGTAATTCTATTGCTCTTTCAATAACAGGTATAGGTACACTAAACCATTCGCGAGGAGTACAGCGATTCCCATTTTTATCGAATACATCTATATTTAAACATACTTTACCGAAGAATGAATGAAGTAATTGTTCAAATTTTTGGGGGTTCATATTATAGCATTCATATATACTAATAACTTCTACTGGTGCCATTAGGTATGTCGGTTCATTTATGGCATTTTTTATGCGGTCTTTAACTGGTGAGGTAGAATAGCCAATTTTATATAGATTATTGATTTCAAGAATTTGTGGGTTTGTACTTTTAGATTTTAAAATGTAAATAAATCCAACACCTTTATCTTCACTGGTAATAGGATTCATATCCTCATTACACTTTTCAACAGTATCTGTTACTACAAATCCATTTTCATAAAGCAGTTTACCCAAAGATCTAAATAACATATTTGACTCAGTCCCATTTTCAAATATACTATAAATTCTTCCATCTAATTTACTATATCTATCTTTTGTTAAATTATAAATAGTATCCAAATAACCTAATAACCCATTAACTATAAAAAAAGTTTTTTCTTTAAGATTTACTTCTGTTAATTTAATTAGTTTGCGTTCTCCAGATTTTAATTCTGCTTGACATTGTTTAAATAATGGTTCATATTTATCAAAATTCTGACATTTTTTACGTCTTGCTATGAAATCTGCTTGGTCTCGCGCTTTTGAAGAGCTTACATGTTTAAGGTTAAAAATATCATCATCTGTATTAAAAATTCCAAATCTCTCATCATTTAAAATATCGTCAATTGTTTCTAGTTTCTTAAGTTTAATTTGTAATAAATTATGTCTGTCATACACTTGTAACATCTCACATTTTAAATCATCCTCACGCATACCTTTTAGCCTAGAAAATAATCCACGTTCCTTAATATCATCCAGATTTGATTCGGGTTCCCTATTATTCATGTCTATAAACTCATTGATTTCTTTAAAAGATTGGATTAATCTTTGTTCTGAATTAATAGCATTAGAAATTTTAGGTTTTACATCAAGTAACCCCAATGGATCATTCTCAAAAATTGAATCTAGAATTTTATCCTTGTCCACTTTGACGTTTCCTTTTTTCATTTTGTAGATAAATAATACATTCTGCCATCCGTATTTCCAATGGATCCACTGAATCTATATTAGGGAGTTTACCCCCATTGATTTTAATAAAGTCTGGTATTTTTTGCCAAAGTATCCAGGCCTCTTCAAAACTCATCTCTAGTCTAGTTGAACGTATTGCATCTTGAATAAGTTTTAAAACTTTGGTAGTAACTGACTTAGATAATATTTCAAATGCCTTTTGAAACGGGTTTATTTTATCAATAAGATCTATATGTAAATCATCAATGTTGACAAACTTACTCGCCATTCTAATAAAACGTTTACCCCCTTCTTCTTTAATTTCTCCGTTTTTAATTACCGAGTCAACAACTACATGTTGACGAACTTCATCAATTTCGCCATCTGATAGTTCTGGATATTTTATTTTAATTATTTTAGGGATTAGCACTTTATTAATCACTTCTGGGTCAAGATTACCTGGCATTGCCTTTAGCATTTGAGTGTCTTGTAATATTGTAGCCTTAAGATCGTTAAGGTCTGATTCAATTATATCACTAACACGTTTAGAGCTTGGCGTTTTAAAGCCACGTATTTTTATTTCGCCTGCTTCGGCCTTATCTTCGTCCGATAATTTAGTCTTAAATTTAAAGTTTGGGGCTAAAACTTGCTCCATTAATAATGAAACCGTGATTGCTTTTAACATATTATTTACTGATAATTTAACTTGATCATCTGATGCATCTGGTTGAGCAATTAAATTGGTAAATTGTGCATGTGTTTTATTGCTACTATCACGGGTTGCTCTTCCAATAATTTGAATAATTTCAGTTAGTGAGCCTCTATAACCGACGGTTAATGCATGTTCACAGTATGGCCAATCGAAACCCTCTTTTGCCATATTAAGAGCAATAATTAAATCCATATCATCTGCAGATTTTATATTACGTAGATAATTAATAATTTTATCACGATCATTTGGATTATCATTAACTAGGTCTGCAACTTTTATAATTTTTCCGTCAATATGACGTTTTATATGAATTACTTGAGTTTGGGCGTCAGTATGGTCAAATTCACCTACTTGGTCTAAAATAAAATCAACCTCATTGTGTTTATCTTTAGTTGACTCACCTGAATTTACATTTGGAATATGTAGAATTGTTTTTTTGTTTGTATCTAAAATTTCCATAATGCCTGTAGTGTACCTACCTTGATAAAAATGGTAACCAATCCCAAGTGATTTAAGATAAGTATAACCATTTAATTGTTCATAATAATTATACGTCACTTTATCAAATTTTGCTTCATCTTCAGGGATTAATACTGGAACACTATCACCTCGAAAATATGAACCTGTCATAGCGATAATATGTGCAGTTGAATTTTGCATAATTAAACGTAATAGCTCACCCAAACGACTATTGATATCAGCAGACACATGATGAAACTCGTCTATTGCAAGAAGTACATAATTAAACTTGTTGTCTTCTAGTTCATCACAGGCAAAACGTAATGTGGCATGTGTACATAATAAAATCTGTTCATCATTATCTAAGAAATTTCTGAAGGCCTTAACTTTACTATTGCTTCCATCAGTGCCTGGTGTACATAAATTATAGTTGTCATTTATTTCCCAATTTGCAAAAAAACCGTAATCTTTTAGCGATGTTGAGGCAAATGAGCCTGCGATTGAACGCTCAGGAACCGCAACAATTACTTTTTTAATTCCTTGATTAATCAGTTTATCTAAAGCAAGAAACATTAACGCCCTTGATTTACCAGATGCGGGTGGTGCTTTAAGCAATAAATACTGAGAATTACGTGTCTCATACGCTTTTGCTTGCATTTCACGCATACCGAATTCATTCGTTTTTGAGCTTTGCCCCGT
>CAITEL010000046.1 GCA_903891375.1 uncultured Neisseriaceae bacterium | reverse complement strand
TTATAATTATCTAATCATTTAATCCCATGAAAATATAAAGTTATAATTTATAATTTCATGGTATGAACTACTTCACAATTTTCCAATTAGATAGTTTCGAGATAAAGTTAATTCGAGATATATAACCAAGGAGTAATACAAATCCTTTGAGTATTGGTTCGCAGTAAGATGGTCTTATAATATCAATAAACAGGCAATTTCTTGTACTATTTGTTAAGTTATATGATTTATGTAACACCGTGTCATCAAAAATAAAAAGTTGTCCGTCTTTATTCCAAGTGTGCGTTTTATTATTCACCTCAATATAAGCGCCATCATCAACGTTATCATCAATATTAATCAATACTCTAATCCCAGCTCTCAGCCAGCCAAAATGCTGAGTTGTTGAGGTTTGTGGCTTAAATGATGAAACACCAATAGTAAGAATTTTCTCAAAATTCTCATGAAATAACTCAACTGGGTATTTATTTTCTACATTGAGCCCGTACCATCGATACATAAGCATTGATCTTGATTCTGTGAGGGTTAGATTTTGTACTGCAGAAACCAAGAAATCACGTGGGCATTTTTCAATTATTTTATTTATTTCTTCGATATGTTTTGCAGGTAAATCATTTAAAGTATAGATTTGTTTATTATAAAATGGGATGCACAATATATCAATTAATGTATTAATAGGGCTAAATACCCAAGCTAATGTACCATTTACTAAAAAATATTGATAGAATAGAAATTTTTTATCGGTATTATTTTGGCGTAACACATCGTATAGACCAGTAATTAGAAATAGTAATGGTAGTGGCCAATAAATTAAAAAACAAATAATTAAAACAATAGCTCTTTTGGATATTTTTTTAATTAATTTGTGGATTGTTGGTTTATTTTGTGTCATCATGGAGTTATTTTCCTAAAAGTCAACAGTGGTTTGGACGTTATTATACCATGTTAACCTAAATGTTAATAAAAAATGTGGTTCTATCTGTATTTCAATGGTGTTTGCAAAATTTATTCACAATTCTCAATCATTGGTCGCAATTTTTAGTATAATTCTATTCTTGGGCATGTAGCCAAACGTTAATGTCGGTAATTAAATAAAGGATTGTTATGTACCAAACAATAAAAATATTTCCTCCGTTATTAGGGGCGATGCTATCGATTGAGCAAGTGCCAGATATAGTCTTTTCAGAAAAAATAGTTGGGGATGGTATTGCCATTGATCCATTAAATAATCATATATTTGCGCCTGTGACAGGTATGGTTAAATCTGTTCATAAAGCAAAGCATGCAATAACAGTTACTTCAAGTGATGGGTTCGATATTTTAATTCATATTGGGCTAGATACGGTTAATTTAGATGGTAATGGATTCAAAATATTTGTATCAGACGGTGATAAAGTAAGTGTTGGTGATATACTGGGTGAATTTGATATGGATTATGTGGTACAGCGCGCTAAGACATTAATTAGTCCAATGGTATTGTTAGACTTAAAGCCAGATGAGTATAAAGTAAACATATTACATTATACTTTTACACAATTAGACGCACCGATAATAGAATTACAAAAACTAGGTGATATTAATATTGATGTTGAGAAATCTCAAAAAAATAAGTTGTCTTATTCAGAACTAATCACAATAACCAATATTCATGGTATACATGCAAGGCCAGCTGCAATATTAAGTGCAAAAGCTAAAGAGTTTAATGGTGATGTTTTACTTGAAAAGAATGGCAAACTTGCCAATTTAAAAAGTGTAGTGGCGCTTCTTGGTTTAGCGGTTAATATGGGGGATAAGGTGCGGATTCATGCTCAAACACTACAACAAATTAAAGAATTAGCAAATATACTAAATAATCTTGTAGATGAAAAAGAAAAATTACCACATTCTACGATAGCAAAGATGCAATCTAATGTGGGTAATATCGACGGCAATAAATACTATGGTATATCAGCTTCAGTTGGTATTGCTTCGGGTAAACCACATATTTTAAATAAAATTAATTTTGCAATTAAAGAAACATCAACTGAGCACGAAGCTCAAAAAAATAAATTTTTAAC
>CAITEL010000045.1 GCA_903891375.1 uncultured Neisseriaceae bacterium | reverse complement strand
TTTTGTCTCCATGGCTTTTTACCACCACCACGAACTTCAGAACGTGTCTTTTGAGCACTATTTCCACTTCGAGCATTAGCCTTATATTACGTATTATTGCAATTGGTGATATGCTGTTTGTTATTTCCTTAACAATCTCACATTCGCTAATTTTGGCTAGACTCTGAATATACGGTACAAAATCATTTAAGATAAGATTATTCTTAACTTCTATTTTAAGTGGAACCTTAACTGCTGGGCTTAAATTCATCTCTGCACGTAAATTACGCACTCCCGTAATTAATTCCTTAAGAAGTACAATTTGTTTATCTACATCATCAAATTCAGTATTTATTTTAACTTCTTCAATTGTAGGGTATGGCGCAATCATTATTGATTCTGCTGTTTTTTTACCACATATTTGAGCAATCTCTTGCCATAACTCTTCAGTAATAAACGGCATAAATGGATGAAGCAAACGCAAAACACATTCTAACACCGATAACATTGTGTTGACCGTTGATATTCTGACATTCTCATCGACATTTAACAAATTAACTTTAGCTAACTCGACATACCAATCACAATAATCATTCCATACAAATTCATATAAACGCTGAGCAGCAATATCAAAACGATAAGTAGTATACGCATAGTCGATATCAGTAATTAATTTACTCAATGAACCGAATATCCAAGCATCAATGAAGTTTAGTGCAGTAGATTTCCCGATTAATTGTGTATGGCCTTCTATATTCATCAAGACAAAGCGTGAAGCATTCCATAATTTATTACAAAAATTACGAGAACCCTCAATACGCTTAACATCAAATCTAATCTCACGCCCATGCGTCGATAAAGAGGCAAAAGTAAAACGTAGTGCATCCGCACCAAATGCCACAAAACCATTTGGATAGTCTTTGGTTGTTTGTTTTGCAATACTTTCTGCTTGTTTAGGATTCATTAAATTTTGCGTTCGTTTACTCACTAAATCATCATGGTTAATACCATCAATCAAATCTAATGGGTCAATGATATTGCCCTTAGATTTAGACATTTTATTACCTTGAGAGTCTTGAATCAAGCCTGTTACATATACATCTTTAAACGGCACTTTACCTGTGAACTCTTCTGTTAGCATTACCATCCGTGCCACCCAGAAAAATATAATATCAAAACCTGTAACTAAAACACTACTAGGTAAAAACGTTTTTAATTCTTGTGTTGTCTCTGGCCAACCCAATGTAGTAAAGCACCACAATGCTGAACTAAACCAAGTATCAAGCACGTCTGGTTCTTGAGTTAGTTTATCTGTACCTGCTTGTTTCACTGCATCATCAAAAGTACGTGCAACATAAAATTTACCAGTCTCATCAAAATAAGCTGGAATCCTATGCCCCCACCATAATTGTCGTGAAATACACCAATCCTGAATATTCTCTAGCCACTGATTATAAATAACACTCCAGTTATCAGGTACAAAACGGATTTCACCAGAAGATACCAACTCTAAGCCACGTTTAGCGAATTTATCCATATTCATAAACCATTGATGCGTTAGGATTGGCTCTAAAATCACATCGTCTTTTTCACCACGTGGCACCATCAATTTATGTGATTTTATTTCTACCAATAATCCTAATGCATCTAAATCGGCAATAATTTCTTTACGTGCCTTAAAACGTTCTAACCCACGGTATTTAAGTGGTGCATTATCGTTAATATGTCCATCTAACGACATAATACTAACCATCTCTAAACCATGGTTTTTACCAATTTCATAATCATTAAAATCATGAGCAGGAGTGATTTTTACACAGCCCGTACCAAAAGCCACATCCACATAATCATCTGCAATAATTGGTATTTCACGACCAACCAATGGTAACACAAGAGTTTTACCAATTAAATGTTTATATCTATCGTCAGTAGGATTAACCGCAACTGCCATATCCCCCAACATAGTCTCAGGTCTGGTTGTTGCAATTACCACAAACTCTGCACTATCTTTAACTGGATATTTAAAATGCCATAAATGTCCATTTTCTTCTGTTGATTTTACTTCTAAATCAGATACCGCCGTTTGGCGTCTAACATCCCAATTAACTAATCGATACCCTCGATAAATAAATCCTTTTTCATATAAATTAACAAAAACCTCAATTACTGCTTTAGATAAACCATCATCCAAAGTAAATCGCTCACGTGACCAATCGCATGATGAACCCAAACGTCTCATTTGTCGTGTAATAGTATCCCCAGAAATTTTCTTCCAATCCCATACCCGTTTAACAAACTCTTCACGACCAATATCTTTACGGTTAAGACCTTGTGCTTCTAAATTACGTTCTACTACGATTTGGGTAGAGATACCAGCATGGTCGGTACCTGGTTGCCATAATGTATTAAATCCACGCATTCGGTGATAACGAATCAATGCATCTTGTAACGTATGCTGGAACCCGTGTCCCATATGCAAGGTACCCGTCACATTTGGTGGTGGTAACTGTATACAATAACTTGGTGCACCGTCTTTATTGCTTGGTTTAAAATAACCTGCCGACTCCCATATTGCATACCATTTATTTTCAATTTCTTTTGGTGCGTATGTTTTTGCTAATTGCATGTGTCTTCCTTATGTTTCCTATGGAGCTAAGCCCTGAGATTATTCCAAGTGGCTATTCTACATTTTTTAGATAAAAAAAGCAAATAATTTTTATTAATTATCACGACTATTCTCATTAATTAACACGACTATTCGTTCAAAAATTTAGACATATCAATAATGGTTGCAAAATATTCGGAGTCCAGAAGTTCATTAGTGACACCATTTACGTGAATTAAAACAGCACGACATGAAAATCCTTTTGGATATTGTA
>CAITEL010000044.1 GCA_903891375.1 uncultured Neisseriaceae bacterium | reverse complement strand
TCCATCATGTAAATATGTATACCAACTTGGACAAGTAAAACGGCGTGCTGGATATCCTTTAGGACGAACGGCTGACCCTGCCACTGCTAATGATCAAGACCAATATTCTGTTCGGAACTGGTTAGGATTATTAGGCCCTAATGCATCAACCACTATAATTGACACATCAATGTTAGGTGAAGTAACTATTGAAATTACACTTGCCCCTTCTGGTGTGTTAATGTTAGGTGACACCCCTGCTAATGCTGCAATAGCTGCTGTTGCTATTGCTAATGGTGAAACTGGTGTGGCTATTGCTGGTGGGGTTGCATTAGGGGCACAATTAGCTGCTGAAGGAACTAGTTATAAAATAAGTGACATATCATTTACTATAAGTAGAATTGATTTACCACAATCTGTATATGATGCAATGAATAGTGTGTTAGCTAGTGGGGTGGCTTATCAGTTATGGTATCCAAATTATAGTATTTTTACTGGACAACCTACAACTGGAAAATCTGGAACCACTAGAATTTCAATAAGTACTTCATCTTTGGAAATGGTAATTGGTACTTTCCAAGTGCCTAATAGAGACCAACAAAGTTTTCCTATTACTTATGATTATACCACTGCTAATAATAATGGTGCCTGGATAAACAATGATGACTCAAAAGGTGAATGGGGAACAAATGCAAAAACATTTAAACAGGCAGTATTACAAGGCTTACCTATTACTTTTAATCAATCTAAATATTTTATTAGAAATGGAACACAAATTAAAAATGCTCGTTGGGCTGTTGGAAATGTATTCTTTAATTATGAGACACCATTAGAAATGTATAATGGAGTATTAAAATCCTTTAACAGTCAAAATGATGTTTTGGGGGGTTGCTATGAAGGGCTTGACTCTTTACCTAAATTCCAGGATACATATTTTGCACATATCCTTTCATTAAATGCACCAGGAGAGAATGATATATACACTGTTAGTGGTTTAAATTCATCAGAAACACCAGTCCAAATATCATGGGAAGTAACAGGTGGAGATCTTGCAACTAATAATAAAGACGCTATTGGAGGGGGAGGAGCATGTACCCCAGTAATTATTGCATGTTATTCATCACATCTAGACATTAGAGCAGGAAGAAATATCACCACGTTAATGTAGGTTTTTAAAACATCTAATTATTTATAATAATTTTATCTAAACTATTATATATAATGAATTCTTTGAATGTTTATAATTTTGATCAGTTTCCGGGGAAATATGCATCATATCAAGACAGAAATAGAATTAACACAACATATAGACCACAATCAGATTTAAAATTTGGAAGATTAGACCCCACAATTAATGGGTCATTTAAAAGCCCTAAATATGCAATGGGACAGGCAGAAAACTATGACCATTTAAACAATCCATATGATAGGTTAGTTAATGCTAATTTTATAGTTTTACCTTACACAAAGCCATATTTTACACCAATAGAACCAAATGATGCATATGGTAGACCAATAAGTTTGACTTATTTTGGGTATAACTCACAAAAAAAATAAAAGTTTAAAAAAACATTTATTCAGATATTAAAATGTCTATTAATATATATTATGTCTGAAAATTTTGTAGAAATGGAAAATGTTGAAACTGTTGAAAATGTTGAAAATCAACCTATAAAACCAACTAAAAAACCAATTACAGAATTAAAACGTCAACAATTGATTAAAGCAAGGGAAGCAGCACACATTAAAAAGCAGGAAATAAAAGAATTGAATTTAAAAAGAAAAAATTTAAAATTAGAAGAATCAAAATTAAAAGCCTTTCAATATGATGAATTAATA
>CAITEL010000043.1 GCA_903891375.1 uncultured Neisseriaceae bacterium | reverse complement strand
GCATGCCTCCAGGATAGTGGTATATTAACTTATATTGGCTTAAGTGCTTTAATATGTTAGGGTAGTTGGTTGATGATGATTCGGTAAAATTAAATGCGCCAATACCTAAAGCATATGCACTATTGCCATCAGTATCAGATGGTCCTAATACTGGCTTACCTTTATTGTTGCGACTATTATCGTCTACGAATTGTGATAATTCAATTAGCTGTGCTTTATCGAGTAATAAGTCTGTAGTATATAATGCACGGTAATATGCATTAATATCAGCTGTTGTGGATATAATATCTCCAGAAGCAAATGTCCATGACATATTCCACAGCGATGTTTCGTAGGTTGTGTGGTGATCACTATCAAAAAAGTACCCTTTAAGTAATTTAGATTTATCGATAAGATCGGTTGGTAGGTTTTGAATAACATAAGTATTATGTAGATGAAGCTTGTTGATAATTCTTTCATTTATGGTTTGTATGTATGGTTGTCCTGTTAATTTTTCAACTAATCGCCCTAGAATTTGATAATTTGTATTAGAATAACTCCAGCTAGTTCCTGGTGTAAAAATCAAGGATTTATCTGCATAATTTACCATCTTGTCTGGGCTTATATAAACGCTTGGATGGTTAAAATACCAATTAATAAAATCTGGGGCATTATCATCAGGAATACCACTAGTCATATTTAATAATTGATGAATTGTGGGTGATTGATGGGTATTCTTATCGATCCAAAAGCTATATTCGGGAAACCACTTGCTAATTGGGTCTTCAATACTAAAATTTGAGTTTTCTTTTTCTAATTGTAACAATACTATTGAAGTAAAAGACTTGGTGTTGCTACCAATTTGCCATAAACTATCGTTTTGTGGAGTCCTCTTGTTTTCTAAACCCATCGTACCTGCAAATATGGTAATTGGTTGCAGGTTATCATATTGTGCAGTAACTGAGACAGCGGTAAAATTATCTGATTCTTTGTATGTATTCAAATAATTATCTGCAATTTTTTGTATATCAGTTTGTGGGGTTGATAATTTATATTGGGTGCTTTGTGCTTGTGGTTGACTATTATTGGTAGTTGTTCCGCCAGCGTTATTATTACACGCTGTAATGTGTGCCAGAGTCATCACTACTAGTGAGCTCTTTAATAAAGTTTTAAATGTAAAGTTCATGGTTAATTACTCCGAAAATGTTGACAGTAGTATTCTATTTACTTAAAATATACATGTGGATGACAAAATCTTCCGTCACCACATAAATTTATAAGATGATTATTGACGTTGTTTACTTATGACAAACTTTATCCATATAATCTAAAATTGGAAGTGCTAACGTCAACTCGCCTGGGCCACTTGGACTATTATAAGTAACCATTAATGATGCATTAGTTTTAGTGTTGTAAATTTGATCAAATAACATGGTGGTTGCGCCAGGATAGAAATACACGTCATTGTAATTCGCTATATTTTTTTGTAGATTTGGATAAGGGGCAAGTGATCCACCCTGAGATGTTATAACATTATTTAAATTATATTCAAGAATACCCAAACCATATGCCATTCCACTTTTAGAATCGCTGGGTGATTTTACATATTTACCAGTATCGATATTCATTAATGTATTCATTTCTTTAAATTCTTGCGGAGTCAAAATTTCGTTAGTGGTAAATAGTTTTCTGTAAAATGTATTCATATCTTCTGTATTAGCTAATATGCTACCAGCCCCAGCGTTATTAGATAATGACCAATCATACACGTCTACAATACGATTATAAAAATGGTTACCTAATTGAGTATACGTATGCACTAACCGATCACGACTAACTAAATCTGTAGTTTTATCAAAAATATAAACTGTATTTTTTAAACCAAGAGGAGTAATTATACGTTGATTAATTTCGCTCATTAAACTATTTCCTGTGACTTGTTGTACTAAAATATCCGCAATTTGATAATTAGTATCCGTATAATGCCACTGTGTTCCTGGTTGTGCATTGGATTCAGGATTTGCAAAGCTAATCCAAAATGCAGGATCTTTGTACGTATATGGATTATTGAACCAATATAATAATGAGTTTCGATTATTTCCATCGGCAATACCACTGGTCATATTAAGTATTTGACGAACTGTGGGGTTATAACGCAATAGATTTTGTAGATTTGGATATTTATCTTTAGTAATCCATTGTTGAATATGATCATCTAAGCTAAACTTATATTGTAGGTTTGATGCGAGTTTGATTAATACAATTGCTGTAAATGCTTTGCTATTACTACCTATGCTCCATAGGTCATCATTTTTTATAGGTCTTTGATATTGTGATTCATGACCAAATGTTCCAGAAAATATGGTTACTGGTTGGTTGTTATTCATTCCGTTACATTGAGCGGTGATTGATATAGCAGATAAACCACTCTCAGATTTATATTTTGTAACAAAATCATCAGCGAGCTTCTGAATATCTTTTTGTGGCAAATTATTAGATGTTTGTTTATTTATATTTGAAGTATTTCCCGTATTCGTTGTATTTGTTCCGCCAGCATTGTTATTGCAACCAGAAAGCAATGTTACTAGGTATAAAATTAGTAAAATTGATAAAATATCAAAAAATGGGTTGCTTAGTTTTAGAATGGTTTTTGAATTCATTAATGTTTCCGAAAAAAGTATGAAGAAAACTGAAAGTTAATTTTATTTGTAACTTTCAGTTGGTTAAGGTTGTCTTGTTATTTTAGATTTGTAGGTTTATTTAAGTTTACATTAATTGTAGCTGGATATTCATTGGCTGTTCCATTAGTGCCGTCATAGACCCAGCCAGCAATACCTGCGGCAGGGATTAAAGTTAATGGAATATTCCATAAGTTTGTTTTATTATAATATGGTTCAATAGATGTTTTGCCAACTAGTGTTTTGTCTTGGTTATAACAACTTATTTGTAATGGTTTATTATCTCTTACAATAAAAGTGCTTTCGCCAAGATTTGTTGTCCAAGAACCTCGGCCATTTTGAATATAGCATTGTACATCAGAGTTTAATTGACTGCCACCAGAGCTTGCGTTTATTTTTACTGGTTGAGATTGTCCACTAAACATAGAGGCACATCCTGTCATTAGATAACCTACGGATACTATAGTTAATAATTGTTGTAAAAATTTGTTCATTTTGTTCTTTCTTCAAGTAATTAATTAAAAATCTAAATTAAAAATAATAGAAATTTAGATGTGAGGAGATTATTATAAGTTATTTTTTTATG
>CAITEL010000042.1 GCA_903891375.1 uncultured Neisseriaceae bacterium | reverse complement strand
ACCAAAATCAACTTGTTCGTGGTAGCGAGTTTTTATGGCTATTCTGAGTTCACTAAAAAAGCGCATTTTATTTTTATAGAGATTAATTTCGTCTTGAGAAATCACCTCTTCATATTTATCACTAGATAAGCTTAATTTTAATGCTCGAGCAAATCCAGATAATAATTCATAAAATTCTTTGCGTAGCTTTTCATTACCAAGGTATACTTGATATTCTTCCATATCACTTTTATTTTTAATGGGCTTAAATAAGTCTTCTAAATAAGAATAAAAAGTTTTAACTCTAGCTATTTCTTGGCGTATATCAATTATTGTACCGATAATATCGTCCTCATCAAATCCAGCGAGTGCTGCATAAGAAGATAATGCAGAGTCCAAATTACCTAATAATCCACGATAATCAATAATAAAACCAGCTTCTTTACCGTCATAAAGTCGGTTAACTCGTGCAATTGCCTGTAATAAATTATGTTCTTTTAATATTTTATCAACATAAAGAATAGCGGCTCGAGGAGCATCAAAACCAGTTAAAAGCTTATCAACTACAATTAATACCTCAATCTCGTCGCCATCAACAAATTCATCTAAAGTCGTATTTAAGTAGGCATCTTCACTGCCATATTCTTTAATGATTTTATTCCATGCATTACTTACATATTGCTTGCTATCTTCATCATAATCGTCGTCGTCATTACCTTCGGGAATCCCTGGTGCAGAAATTATAAATGCAGTTTTGATTTCGGCATATTTTTTAAAAAATTCGTGATATTTAATCGCTTCATATTTACTTTGAGTGGCAAATATAGCTTTAAATCCAGTACCTTTAACATTATTTTTGAAATGTTCATTTATATCGAGCGCAATCATTTCTAAACGCCGTTCACTTGAGGCAATTTTTTGAAACCTAGCCCATTTTTGTTTTAAATCTTCTTTTTGTTCTGAGCTTAAATTACGTGAAATTAACTCGAAACGTTTATCTAATCCTTGTTTGTCACTAATCCATTGTTCAACAGCACGTCCTTCATAGAGTAGCGGTAATACGGCTTTATCTCTAACCGCTTGCTCAAGGGTGTATTTATGGATTAACCCCCCAAATTTTTTTAGTGTGCCATCACGTTTTTGTTTAGCTAATAGTGGGGTACCAGTAAATCCTAAATAACAACCATGAGGAAATGCTTTCTTCATTGACTTATGCAAATCACCACCTTGAGTGCGGTGAGATTCATCTACTAATACAAAGATATTTTTGTCATTGATAACAATATTTTCGTTTTTAACGGTATCAAATTTGTGAATGAGCGTTGTAATAACGCTTATGCCAGATTGAAGTTTATTAATTAAATCATGACCACTATTAGCTTTACTGGCTTTTATTTCACTATTAAGGAACGTTTCATGAATCTGACTATCAAGGTCACGTCTATCTGTCACAACAATAACTCGTGAGCCAGAAATCTCTTGTTTAAGTAATTTAGTTAGCATTACCATAGTAAGAGATTTACCGCTACCTTGGGTATGCCAAATTAACCCACCACCACGAGCACCATTTTCATCAATTTGGTTAATTTTATTTAATATATTTTGCAGTGCGAAATATTGTGGGTATCTTGCTATTTTTTTTATCCGTTTATCAAATAATATAAATGAATGCATTAGTTGTAGAGTTTGTGATTGATTAAACAAACTGTAAAGTGTTCTATCTAGTTTGCTAATTGTTCGTTCAGTAATTAATTTAGTTAAATAGCTGTCATTATATTCTTCTTCCCAAACTGCATAAAATTTAGTAGGGGTTCCTGTAGTTGCATATTGTGGATTAAAATTATTTCCAGCTAGGGTGATTTGGATATACTTAAATAGTTGTGGGATTTCATCAACTTTCTGATTATTGATCATTTGGTCAATCCCGAGTGTTGTATTGACGCTAGATTTTTTAAGTTCAATAACACCAAATGGTATGCCATTTATAAATAACACTATATCAGGTCGCCGAGTTTTTTCTTGCTCGGTGATTGTTTGACGATTTACGCTAAACTCTTCGGTAAAATGGAATAGGTTATTTTCTAAGTTTTTAAAATCAATATAGTTTAAGGTGTAGCCTTTACGGTCATTATTAGGGGTTTCTTCGTAACTTGTACCCAAAATTAACTTATCACTAATTTTTTGATTTGCATTTAATAGTCCTTCATTAAGTGGCACATCTAGTTCTTCTACTGCACGTAATATATTTTTATCGGAGAACTTATATCTGGTTCCTTTGTATTCGTATGAGTTTATTTTATGCAGTTGTTGGATAAGAATATCTTTTAGAATTACATCGGATAATTTACTATTACGTAGGCTAATATTTTTATCTCGTGGAATAAAAATATATTTCATTGAGTTAAGTAATTGTATTACATTTTGTTGTAATATTTTTTCACTATAAATATTATCCTGCATTATAAAGAATCCCTCTCTTAAAATTATAAAATACCCTTAGTAAAGAAAGCGGCAAAAATCTTTACTAAGGATTTTCTCATGGTGAAAAAATGCGAAATTTTCGACATGACAACTTCCTCATGGTGAAAAAACCTGAAATTTTCGACACATTATATTGTATTTGCTTTACTTAGTAAGTCAAATAATTCATAATTAATATAATAATTATTTTT
>CAITEL010000041.1 GCA_903891375.1 uncultured Neisseriaceae bacterium | reverse complement strand
TTACCTATAGCGCCAGAATTAGTAATTCCAATAGCATTAGCTGTCGGAACACTTACTGTAGCTTATAAATCTCTTTCTAAAGTTATGGCAGAACAAAAAGCACATAATGATGCAATAGCAACATCATTTAAAGCTAGTTCAGATGCAATATCTGTTTATGGCGGAACAATGAAAACTGCTACTCAAGCAGTATATAACTTTAATACTGGAACAAATTTAACTAATGAAACATTAACCAAAACAGCAAAAGATATAGCAGATATAGCTAAATTAAAACCAACTGATTCATTAAGACAAATTGGTGATTTGCTTAAAGATGGAACTACAGCTGGAGGAATAATTGGTACACTTAAAACGTTTGCAGCAGCACAAGTTGCAGCTGGCATGGATCCAGCGGGCGTTTCTCAAATGGTTACAGATTTGCTTACTTATGCGGGCAAAACAGAATACTTGGGTGCTGCATTAAAAGAAATAACGACAGAAACTAAAGATTTAACAACAGCAACAAAAACTTGGCTTGATAAATTAACACAAGCAAATGGATTTACTGCAGTTGCAATTACAAATTATGAGCTTTTAACTAAAGAACAAAAAGCTTATGCAACAGGAATATTACAAGTTTCAAATAATATTTCAGATTCTAAAACTCCAATTGCAGATATAATATCTCAATTAAAAGCAATGGGAACAGAAGGACAAAATACAACAAGTACAATAAATGCTTTAGCGGCAGCATTAACAAATGCGGGTCAAGCATCTGCAGGAGCAATGGTTACTCAATGGGCTAATGAAGGGGCCAATGTTCCGCAAGCTTTATATATGTTGAGATTACAAAAAGAAGGATATGGCAAAAATTTAACTGGTAAAATATCAAGTAAAGATTTGCCTAATATTTTAGCGGGCGACATTGGGACAGAACAATCTGGAATAGCTCAATCTGCAGTAATTGACGCTCAAAAACAATTAAACGATGCAAAGTTAGCTTTGTCAAAAGCACAAAAAAATCAAGCAATTCAAGATAGTACAACTACTGGACTTTCAAAAGAACAAAAAAAGCAATTGATTAATGAAACAGATAAGAAAAAAATTATTGATGCTCAACTTGCTACATTAAAATTACAAACTTCAGAATTACAAAAACAACAACAATATCAATTAAATCAACAAGATTTAGGAAATCAAGCAAAACAAGCAGAAATTTCAGGAAATTATTTACAAGCAGCGATGCTTAATCAACAAAAAGCTAACGCCTCTTCAACATATGCTTCAGATAAAAAAATACAAGATTTAGAAACTCAATCAAATGCTCTTTCTGAAAGTATTGCAAGTTTAAAACAAATTGTTGATTTAGCAAAACAAAATATTTCAAATAAGTTTTCGCTAGAATCTTTTTATAAAAGTATTAATGATGCAACAAATAATCTTAACAAAGTTAATAAAGATAATACACCAGACAAAATTAAAACAATGACTGATGCGATAGTCCTTAGTTTAGGGCTTAAAAAAGATTCTAATGCACCAGATGGGTCATCTCCAAGTAAAGCATTGTATGTAAATACTAGTATGGTTAATCCTAACGCAAATACATCGCCAGTAATTTTAGCGGGTGCAGGACAAATGACAGAACCAAAAACTTCATCCCCTGGGTTAACATTAAAAAAAGCTTCACAAGAAGCAATACAAAAAAGAAGTGGGGTTACATCACCAAGTACTGGTCCATCAGGATATGTATTTAAATGGAATAGCCAAGATTATTTTGTTAGTGGAGATGGAATTATACAAAAATGGGATGCTCAAAAGTTTATGCCTACAGGTAAAACACTTACTGGTAAAGCAATGGGCGGTCACATATCTGGACCAGGATCAGGAAAATCTGATTCAATTCCAGCAATGCTTTCAAATGGTGAATATGTTGTTCAATCAGATGCTGTATCTAAATATGGTGTTAATTTTATGAATGCTATAAATGCAAAAAGATATGCATTTGGAGGATATAATGGGGTAGGAATATCTTCTTATTCTCCCGCCACTTCTTCAGGAAATAACGAGACAGTGTATAATATTAATATGACTGTAAACGGCGGGAATGCAGATGCTAATGCTATAGCAGATCAAGCAGTTACCAAAGTTATTACTTATCTGAAAACTACTGGAGCCAAAAACAATAAAACTAATATGGCGGTGAGATCATGATATATCCAATAGCACAAGGCATACAAGTATCATTTAATTATAATCCGTCCAATGGGTCGGGGACTTGGTATAGACTTTCAGACCATAACCGTGATCCAATTCAGATAAGCTATGAAATTATTGAAAATTCTCAAAGAATGTCTAACGGAACAATGCGTAAATATGTAATTGCTAAAAAGTTAAAAGTTACTACAGATTGGAAAGATTTTCCATCTCAAGATGTTAATTTAGTTGATTATAACTCTGGATCAAAAGGGGCAGCTTGGATTAAAGCATTTTATGAAGCAAATGTATTTCAACCTGTTTGGGTAAAAATAGTTTATTCACAAGAAACAATTCCCGACCAAAACCAAATTCCAAATGACGCCAGTTATCATGACTCAAAAACATCACAAGCAGCGCCATTCCTAGCATTTATGACTTCATTTAAATATGATGTAAATAAAAGAACTCACTCAAGTAGCAATTCTGTAGGATATGATTATACTACTGTAAATATAGAATTTACGGAGGTATAATGTTAACGGACGTCAGCAGTAATATTTTTACAAATTCCAGCTCCATTTATATGGTGCCTTGCGTTTCTGCAGAATGGAATCAAAACGTATTTAGCGCACCATACTTAACAGTAGCGGGGACGGGACAAAAAGAAACCCTTTTAAATCCAAATAATGTAACAAATACTACTGACCCAACACTAGTAAAAAATGGATTTATAACTAATTATTTTAACTTAACAGCATCAGGAAATTCTGCTTCATATGACATAGTTACAGCAAATAACTCATCTGCTTATAAAATAGTAACATTTGTTAAAACAGATTCAGATTTACCAATAATGGTATCAGCAATAGCATCTGGATATGGATCAAAATACTCAGAAGTTAATTCATTTAGTTGGACAAAAATAGAAACATATATAGGTTCATCAACAGCAATAAATACCTTTAATTATTCAATTGTTGCATCTTATTTTGATTCAGATAATGACAGTATTAATGTTTATTTTACTGAACCAGAAGTATATGAAACAACTTTTTTTGATTATCAAAATAATGCATTATGGCCTACAGAAAGTGTATTTACTAATTTTAGACCAGGTGAATCATATGTAACTACAGGCAATAATTCTTATAGTTTACCGTCAAATTATAGAAGAATTAAAAATCAAATAAAATCAACAGAAACATTAAGCGGTGGATACTTTGGCAACAAGTATATGCCATTAACTCCAGTTCTTAAAAACCCAACTTTTTCAGTTATTGATAACCCCGTTCCAGTAATGAAAAATGTTTTTGCAAACGATATGTCTCCATATAAATATTTTATATCAGATTATAATATTAATAGTTATCAATCAATATCCGCAATATACGAACAAAATGTATATTCAAATAAAATTGTATTAAAATTTAATACAATAATGACAAGCCCAACCGTAGATGTTTCCTTGGACACTACTGTAATTTCTTCTCTTACTCCAGATAGCAAGGGACTTATTGTTTTATATTGGACAGGCTCAACTTGGAGTACAAGTAAATGGTCTGACTCAGATATGCCAAAGTTTAATGCAAATGGTTCTTTATCTAAAATTAATAGTTTTAAAAAAATAACAGTAACTCAAACAAGCTATACTCCTACCAGTCAATTTAACGATTATGTTTCAAGAAGTAGTGATGCGGATTCAGATATAAATAGAATGCAAATTATAGAAATATCTCCAAGACTTGAAGTTGATTTATCAGACTTTATTACAAGCATGAATATAAATAAATCTTTTGATAATAAACAAACATATTTACCGATATCTGATGTTAATTCTAATGATGCAAGTATAACATTATCAAACATACCTATATCATCGTATAATAATTTTGTGCCGCTTTTTTCTAATAATAGCAATTATACTTCAACCATACTTAATGGTCTTTTAAGAAAAAATATTAAG
>CAITEL010000040.1 GCA_903891375.1 uncultured Neisseriaceae bacterium | reverse complement strand
GTATCATGTGGACGTGGACTCACCTCAGAAAACCACACCATATCGCCTTTAACAAATAACTCAACGCCAAATATACCTAAACCACCTAGATTATCGGTAATTAAAAGTGCTATGTATTGTGCTTTTTCTAAAGCTACCTCTGACATTGGATGTGGTTGCCAACTCTCTACATAATCACCTGAAATTTGTTTATGGCCAATTGGATAACAAAAACTTGTAATTGCATTACCATTTTCATCTAAAGAACGAACAGTTAAGAGGGTTATCTCATAATCAAAATCAATGCGCCCTTCAATAATCACCTCTAAATTAGCAACTCGCCCTGAAGTCAGCGCATAATCCCACGCCTCTGTTAATTCATTTTTTGATTTAACAAATGACTGCCCTTTACCCGAAGATGACATAATTGGTTTAATAAAACACGGGTAACCTATTTGCTCTGCTTTTTGTTGTAACTCTTCTAGATTAGTTGCAAAGGCGTAATTTGAGGTAGCTAAATTTAACTCTTCTGAAGCTAAGCAACGAATTCTTTTGCGATTCATCGTGAGATTTACCGCACGAGCACAAGGAATAACTCGTGAAATACCTGCACTTTCTATTTTGAGTAAAACTTCAGTCGCAATAGCTTCTATCTCAGGAATGATTATATCTGGACGTTCTAAATTAATAATTTTTTCTAATTCTTCAGCATTAGTCATCTGAATCACATACTGTTTATGCGCTACTTGTTGTGCTGGTGTATTTGAATATCTATCTACAACAATAGTCTCTACCCCAAGACGCTGTAGACTAATTACAATTTCTTTACCAAGCTCACCACCTCCTAACAGCATTACTTTTAATGCTGAACTACTTAATGGAGTACCGATATTCATATTCATTTATTCCTTAAAAAAGTTTACAAGAATTTTGACAAGTTCACATAGAAATAGCTACGATTTTAAATAATCTTAGAAAAAGCAGTTGACAACGTTATGGAATCAATTTAGGCAAAGAAGGTAAAGGGTTTTTGGAGATTTTTTGTGATGGTGTGATCCACACGGTGAACAAAAAAATTGACAAAAAGTCTTTAGATTCACAGCATAAATTTATTAACAGCATAAATTTATTATAGTAGGTTTCAACTGCTTTTTCTAGGGGAATACCTTAAATTGAATGAAATATATTCATGCCAGAATGATATCATATTTTTAGTTAAATAAGTAAAAGTTATTTTTATACCGTTACTAAAACACATAATAAAATTATCAGTGTTGCACTTATTAAATTAAACATTCTAGATTATTGCGACGCTTATATTCATAATTTGTATACTTGTGCTATAATGCTTACTTTACTAGAGATATACTCAATATAGATTCAAACCCAATTTTTTGTTGAAAAACACGCCCTGGCTTACCACTAGCAAGTGTCATCATATACGGTTACATTGGAGCTTGAATCTGTTCGAGTATACATCATATTAATTAACTACAGAGGAAATAAAAATAAAATGAGCGGTCATAAAATAAAATTAAGCACTTTACTGTTCTCAGGGGTTGGGACAATTATTGGTTCTGGTTGGCTTTTTGGGTCAGCGCATGCCGCGGCCATTGCTGGGCCTGCTGCAATATTTTCTTGGATTATTGGCGCCTTTATGGTACTAATCATTGCTCTAAATTTAGTGGAAATATCTACAGCAGCACCAATTAGAATGGGCAGCATGGGGTATTTTTTACGCTACACCCATGGTTCATTTGCTAGCTTTATTGCGGAATGGACAATATTAATTGGATTTATTAGTTCAGTGCCCTCCGAAGCTTCTGCCTCCACGCAGTATTTAAGTGATTGGAATTATGAATGGGCTCACAGCTTATTTAACCAACACACTCAAACACTAACCACACCTGGCTTGATTGTGTCAAGTTTATTATGCATAGTCTATTTTTTAATTAATTATTATTCATTATTATTTTTGGCTAAATCCATAAAAGTCGTAACAATTTTTAAATTATTAGTTCCAATTATTGCGATCGTGAGCTTCTTGGTTGTTGGATTTAACCCTAGCAATCTTCATGCGATTGGCGACCATAGTTTAGCACCATATGGTATTAGTGGAATATTAACTGCAGTCACGACTGCAGGTATCGTTTACGCATTTAATGGCTTTCAAGCACCAATTACTTTTGCAGCTGAAGCGGAAAACCCAAAAAGAAATATCCCTATTGCTTTAATTGGTTCCGTGGCTATTTCAACTGTAATATATGTTCTATTACAAATTGCATATATAACAACTATGCCACAAGATATTCTTGCAGTGCATGGATGGAATGGTTTAAACTTCTCTTCTCCATTTGCAAGTTTAGCTATTGCATTGAATATCAACTTAATCGCAATCCTACTATTTGCTGATGCTTTTGTATCTCCATCTGGAGCTGGAATTATTTATACTTCCCTATCTTGTCGCGTACTCAGAGGGATGGGGGATCATATGCCAGAAAAATTAGGTAAACTCGACCCAGTAACTAAGTTACCACGTGCTGCATTAATAGTAGTTTTGCTATTATCATTTGTTTCTCTATGGTTATTACCTAGCTGGGATAAACTAGCTGCCGTAATTTCTGTAGGTTATGTACTGTGTTATGCAACCGTGCCTGTTAGTACATATTCTTTCAGAAAATTATCACCAAATGCCCCGCATAGTAATGCAATTCGTGTACCATTTATGAAAATATTAGCTCCAGCTGGCTTTATATTAGCTACATTTATGCTTTATTGGTCACGTTGGCCACTAAATGGTGAAGTGATTTTTGTAGTACTACTTGGATTGCCTTTATATTTTTATTATGCAAGAAAAAACCAAGAAAATATTAAATTTGAAATAACTAAAGCTATATGGATAATTGCCTATCTAATCTATATCGCAATTTTTAGTTATTTGGGTAGCAAAAGTTTTGGTGGCACTGGCGCTATACCAGACACTTATGGGGTAGATCATTTGATTCTTGGGGTAACTTGTCTGTTGTTTTTTATTTGGGGAACGTCTGTTAGCTACAAGACCAGTGAATACATTAAAGAGATTGACAATAAGATTGAAGCAAACTAAACAATTTTTGATACTAAAAGTATTATATAAAATAATATCGTCATATTTTGATAGTATGACGATAGTTTTGATTATTTAATGAACCTCCGCAATGCAAGCATGCGCGGTATCTTGAGTGCAAAAACTTTTACAGGGCAAGGGCTGGATACCAGCTTTCGCTGGTATGACAGTGTTGCGGCAAGCCGCAAGGAATTATACCCAAAGAGATTAAATACATTTTGTTGTGGAGTTTTTTAGTATTGGATCGATTTCCACACTGGTACCGATTATACTCGCATTGATTTTCAGTGCTGCTTCCGCTAGTATATTAGCCTTATTAGTTGCTTCCCAACTAAAATGTAATTCACTACGACCAAAATGACCATAAGCCGCACTTCTTTTATAAATTGGTCTTAATAAGTCAAGTTCAGCTATAATACCTTTCGGCCTTAAATCAAAGTTTGCTAGAATTAATCTCTCAATATCCCTATCATCAATTCTACCAGTACCAAATGTAAACACATTAAGCCCAACAGGGCGAGCAACACCAATTGCATATGCAATTTGTACCTGAACTTGACGTGCCAAACCACTAGCAACAATGTTTTTAGCAACATATCTAGCAGCATAAGCGCCAGACCTATCTACTTTAGATGGATCCTTACCTGAGAATGCTCCACCACCATGTGGTGCCGCACCGCCATAAGTATCTACAATAATTTTTCTACCTGTAAGACCACAGTCACCCATAGGCCCACCAATGATGAATTTACCCGTTGGGTTAATTAAATATTTCGTATTGTGCTCTAGCATTTCTGCTGGTAACGTAGGTTTAATTATCTCCTCAATTACAGCTTCCCTTAAATCTGAATATTTGATTTCTGGATTATGCTGAGTAGAAAGCACAACTGTATCAATGGCCATTGGACGACCTGTTTCACTATCATACTTAACCGTTAACTGTGCTTTTGCATCTGGTCTTAACCATGATAACTGTCCACTCTTTCTTAACTGTGATTGTTTTTCCATTAAACGGTGCGAATAATATATGGGGAATGGCATTAAATCTGGTGTCTCATCACAAGCATAACCAAACATTAACCCTTGGTCTCCAGCTCCTTGCTCTAAATCAACACCCTCACCCTCATTCACTCCTTGTGCTATATCTGGGGATTGTTCGTCATAATTAACCAATACGGCACAACTATCAGCAGCAAAACCATATTCGTTTTTGGTATACCCTATATCACGAATAACATCTCGTGCTACTTGCGTGTAATTGATTCGTGCTGTTGTTGTTATTTCACCAGCTAAAACCACTAAACCAGTATTAACTAACGTTTCAGCAGCAACTCGTGCGTTTTTATCTTCAGTCAATACCGCATCTAAAATCGCATCAGAGATTTGATCGGCAACTTTATCAGGATGACCTTCTGATACTGACTCAGAAGTAAATAAATAATATGACATAATATAAAATCCTTGCAAAACAGAGACCAAATGCAACAAAAATGCAATTTGGTTGATAATTTTTTGTTTTACAAGCTAAATTGAGGAATTGTAAGATTCATTTTTTAGAAATGTGTAAACTCCGTTTTAGCTGTAAGCTTAACTTAAAATCGCGCAAGCTGGAGCGTTCAAATCAGATTTTAAGTGTACATGATTATAGCATTAATGAGATGGTAAAATCAAATTTTATTTGATTCTAGGATTATACAAAATACATAACAATTCGGTTAAATCATTTCTAGTTTTCAGGACTGAAAATTAGAAATGATTTGTCATATAAAGGATTAATTATTACTATCAATCTGTAAATTTATTCCACTTTGACCGCTCCATATTACACGTCCACCGTCATTGTTGCATGAGCGATTGGGGTATTTTTCAAGATCCTCACAATTTACTTTTAGTCTATCCTTATGTACTCCATAGTATTTCCAATTAATTTCATTGTCATCCTTGGTTCCACTAAATACCATTGCGATACCAGCATCACCTTTGTCACCAACATTAAATGAACCAAAACGAAACGCATTACCAGTATCATTAATTTTAATTACTTTTTGATACTGACCTGGGGATAATTTGAATTCATACTTAGCATCTTTCAAACCTTTTTGATCAAACTCTTGACCATTTGCAACTCCATTCATATCCCAGTATTTATACATCCATCCTACCCAGTTAAAATCAGTAATTTCATAGGTATGTTCAACGCTTTTATTGTTTTTAAAGTACAATGTAACATTTTTGGTTTCTGCAAACACACATGTTACAACCCCAGATAATAATATTATTAGTAATTTCTTCATGAGCTTATCCTTGTTAAAATAATCATATTTAAATTTAGTATATAATGCACCTATTTGTTAAGACATTTTTGTTTTAACTTGTGGATACATTTTTTAATCATCACACGACTGTTGATGGTTTAAGATGTTATTTTATCTTTATTCGTTATATTAAACAATAGGGAAATTGGGGTGGATGATGAGCAATCCAGAAGAGATAGCGAAAGTAGTTACGTTTATATCAAGTCCAGTAGCAAGTTTTGTTGCTGGGGCTAATTGAAATTGCCGATAGAAATAAGACCAATCACGTACAAATACAGTTGACCTATTGGTTATTTCAAAATATATTAAATTTCAAGAAGATCTATGATGCCACCATCTAACTTAATATCATTTCCAGTCATAAAATTATTTTCTTCTAGCATTTTTACCACGCTATAAACATCTGCTACTGTGCCACAGTTCTTAGTATAATACACATCACTATAATCACGCAAAACTCCATTATATTTTTTTCTTAACATAGGTGTGTCAATAGTTGCTGGAGATATCGAGTTTATTCTAATATTATCATCTGAATGTTCTATCGCCGCAACTTTTGTCATATTAATTATTGAAGCCTTTGCTGTACTATAAGCTAAAAAGTTCCTCATTCCAACATGACCTGCTATACTTGCAATATTAACTATTTTACCAAATTTTTGGTTTTGCATTATTTTAATTTCCTGTACCATTGCATTAAAAACAACCAAAAAATTATCTTGCCAAGCATTCGTTATCTCATCTGCTGAAAAATTTATCAATTT
>CAITEL010000039.1 GCA_903891375.1 uncultured Neisseriaceae bacterium | reverse complement strand
TGCCACTTACTCCTTCCTTGTTTTTGCTCTAAATTGCCCTAAAAAATAACCCAAAAATTTATTATTATGACCTAAAACTCAAACTACACACATTTTGTGACAAGATTCTGTGTGAGGTGAGTAGTCCAGCGGAGCTTCCCCTCTAGACTCTCGCAAAACGCAACGTGAACCTCTCGATTCATTGCGCTTCCATTAAATGAACGCACCTGTTATACCTACTTTCCAATGGGCAAATAGATTAGTATGCTTGCTTGCTATAAGCCTCAAACTCATTATTGCACGTTGTGGCTTATTTTTGAGCTTTTTATACTTTTTCATGCTCCACTGTACTAGTGTGCCATTTATTCTTTGTAGCACAGTTCGTAGTGCCGACTTTGTGTATTTACCATAATAGTTCATCCACCCTCTTATCATTGGATTCAACCATTCAGCTATTTCTTTAATACTTAAGTCGCTTCTGTTTCTAACATTTAGCGCCCTTATTTTCTCATTGATGCTTTTCTCTGCCTTTGGGCTAATTGCTGGTAGAAAACAACCAAATACTTTATTTGTATTATGTCGCTTTGCGCCTCTCACCCTAAACTCATACCCTAAAAATATAAAACTAGTATTGCCATTGTTTGTTTCCTTTCGGTTATCATCGCTACAATATACTATTTTTGTTTTATCAGGATGTATTTCGAGTTTACATTCCCTAAACCTTAGCTCAAGCTCTATCAATAGTTTTTCTGCTTGCTCTTTGGTTTTGCAATGGCAAATACCGTCATCTGCATAGCGACACCATGGTGACTCTGGATGCTTTTGAGACATCCATATATCAAATACATAATGTAGAAATAGATTCGAAAGAACTGGACTAATGACGCCACCTTGCGGAGTCCCACAAGCCCTATCTTTAGTGGTTCCATCAGATAATTCTAATGGAGCCTTTATCCACCTCTCTATATACAACAAAATGCATTTGCTATCCGTATGGTGTCGCACAGCTTTCATTAATAGCTCATGGTCTATATTATCAAATAACCCACGAATATCAAACTCTATGAGCCAGTCATAATGCCAACATCTCTTTCGAGTCACACCTACCGCATCCAGTGCCGATTTATTCGGTCTATAACCGCAAGAGTCCTCTAAAAAGTGTGGTTCTACCATTGGTTCAAACATTAGCTTGATAGTCATTTGCGCTATTCGGTCTGATACAGTCGGTACACCAAGTAGCCTTGTTCCACCTTGCTTCTTCGGTATTTCTACCCCTCTCACTGGTGGTGGAAAATAACTACCCGAACTTAATCTATTCCAAATTTTATATAGGTTTTTACTTAACTTCTTATCAAACTCTTCAAGTGATTCCCGGTCTACTCCAGCCCCACCTTTATTAGCTTTGACTTGCCGATAAGCTTCCCATACTAACACTTTTGATATTTCAAATGGTTTTAGTTTATCCAACATTTATCCTCTTTCAAGTTTTATATTTGACAACTTCATTTAATGCTGCTTCTTTGCTCCATTTCCATTACAGAAACTTCATTACTACTATAAACAGCTCCGCCACAGTTTCTGACATTGGTACTCTCATTCTTGGGTGTTTATTCCTTGAATTTCTCCCTTAACAGGTTACCATGATTAGGTTATTCCCGTACTGCTCATTCAGACGACTGCTTCCCATAGTTCCACATTAAAGCCCAGACTAGGCTCGTGCCATCTTCACGCCGAACGCCACATACGCAGTAATCAGGTGACTCGTATATTTATCTCAAAACCCGCTACAATCTTGATTTTGACGTTAACTTACTTATTTAACGACGCTTCAACAATGGTTCAGTTTTATTCACCTTCCTAGTCCATACCTCGCCAGCTATATGCCGACTTTCACTAACGCTCACTACCATTGCTCTTTACAACAGCAGCTTAGAGTGGTTTGTAGCCTGCTCCTGCAAGCCGACTACGGTGGGTCGGGTCCACCATCTTTAATGTAGCTTTGCTATGGCACACTTAGCGGAAATAACTGGTTAATAACTTGTGGGCAACGGCTTCGTTGTCCATCAGGTTATTAATGCGTTATTCTGCATCTTTATTTTTTAGAAAAAAATAAAGAATCCACAGAATTTTGTTAGCACAGAGTATTAACGCTTGGTAGTACGCGTTTTCTTTGCTTTTTTGTGCGTTCGTCTAATGCTGGGTATTCACAGTAAATAATAGCGTCAGTAGGGTTACCTACAATGCTTGCGTTATATATTGACTGTGGGGTCTTATAATCCAATCTAGAGTGTAATCTAAGCGTATTATAGTACTGTATGTATTTGGTGGTTTCCTGTTTTAATTCAGGTGCAGTTTCAATACCTAATAAAAATATACATTCATATTTAAGTGTGCGCCAAAACCGCTCTACATAAACATTATCCACCCATCTGCCTTTTCCATCCATCGATATAATAATCTTATGCTTCTCTAAGGTATTTATCCATTCATTGCAAGTGAATTGGCTCCCCTGATCACTATTAAAGATTACTGGCTTCCCATATTTAAGAATGGCTTTCTCTAAACAATTAATACAATTAACTGCTTCCAAAGTGTTAGTAACATAATGGTTTAATACTTTCCGACTAAAAATATCGAGTATTGCTATTACATACATCATACCAGATGGTAACTTACAGTAAGTGATATCAATAGCCCAAACAAGATTTGACCTATAAATATTCATGCCAGATAACGCATATGGGAATTTATACTGTATTTCACCGACTTTACTTAAATTACGTTTAGGCAAAATACCTTTAATATGTAGCATTCTCATCAAACGTTGCACACGTTTTCGATTTATTGGCAAATTATCGTAGGTGCGTAATTCAGCAGTAATCACACGTGAACCTTTATTATTACGTTCATCCCATATTTCTTCAATACGATCTTTTATCTCTATATTTAGTATCGACTCTGGTGTTTTTTTATAATAAACACTGCTACGGCTAATGCTTAATAACGTGCATCTATTGCGAATACTAAGCGTAGACTCTTCAGTAGTTAAATATCGGGTGCGCGCATCTAACGGCAACCGTTCACAAACTTTTTTAGATAGCTTACCTCCATTGATAATTCACCAATTTGTTCATATAACTGTTTTTCTTTATTATCAACCATTTGTGGCTTATTATTTAATACAAATGCTGTTGATGCATTGTCTAGTAATTGTTTTTTCCATTTGCTAATTAAACTACTGGCAACATTGTATTCCATAACTATATCTGCTATTGTTTTATCGCTTTTAATGGCTTCTAATGCAACTTTGCTTTTAAATTCATTGCTATAACTGGTTTTCTTGGATAATGACATATTGTTCTCACTTTAATAATTTATTGGCGTAATTGTA
>CAITEL010000038.1 GCA_903891375.1 uncultured Neisseriaceae bacterium | reverse complement strand
CTTAGTTATTGTTTTCATAAAAGAAACATTATCTAAACATTGATGGGTCTCATTAAAACAAATTTCTTCTTCTGGGATTTGTGCGGATACAACTAGAACAGGAGTTCTATCTTGAATTGCAGAAAAAACACTAGTTGCTATATTGGTAAGGCCTGGACCAAATGTTGAATAGCACATTTGTGGTTTCTTAGTAATTCTTGCATAAGTATCAGCCATTATTCCAGCTGTAAATTCATGTCTTGTTAGATAAAATTTGATATTTTTCTCTTCATCAAACTGCATTTGTTGTACTTCACCTCCAACAATACCAAAAATATTTTCTATTCCTAATTTATAAACCGATTTTAAGAAAAATTCTGCTGCTTTAATTGTTATCTCCTTAATATAAATAATGATAGTTATATGAACCAATCTCGCAAGTAAACCCAGTATCAACTTTTTTGTCAAACAATGCCATTATACATAATTTTTAATAACATATATCTAAGACTTTAAATATTCAATGGCAATTTCACTAAGTACTTGCACTGAATCTGGAATAATATTGTCATTAAACTTATATTTGTCTTCGTGGAGTACGCCATTTTCTGAACCATTCCCAATAAGAAAAAAGCAACCTGGTACCTCTTTGAGATAATTTGAAAAATCCTCAGGAGACATAATTGGATCATCAATTGTTTTTACTCTTTTTTCTCCAAGTATTTTTTTAGCAGTATTTAACATAAGCGTTGTTTCATAAGGATTATTAAAACCAGGATGAATATCCGTACCAAAAGTATTCTCAACTACCATATCAAATGCTGTGGCGATGCCATTAACTAGTTTTATAATCGCATTTTTAATTTTTAATTTAGACTCCTCAGATATAGTTCGAATTGCTCCGCAAATTTCTACCATATCTGGAATGCGATCCTTAACTCCATCTTCAAAACCTTTCGAATAAAATTTTGTGATTTCTACTATTGCAGGCTCTGAAGGTGATATTATTCTACTAGCTATATCATTTATTGATTGTACTATTATAGAACCAACATAAATAGGATTGCAAAGTTTGTGTTTTGAAGAAACATAGCCACCCTTACCATGAACATTAATTTTGAATGTTGCTCCACCAGACGTTGCACATCTACTACTCACTACAAATAATCCCTCATTATATCTACTTATGTTATGAAATCCATAGATTGCATCTACTCTGGGATTTTCAAGTGCCAAGTTCGCAATCATTTTCTCTGAACCTTGCGAAATTTCTTCTGCTGGCTGAAAAATAAATTTTATTTTGCCATTAAATAGATTTTGATATTTAATCAAGGTTTCCATTAGAACAGCAGCTGTAGCAAGAAGGATAGCCATATGACCATCATGACCACAAGCATGCATTACCCCATCATGTTTAGATCTGTTAGGTGCCAATTCTGGTTCCTGAATTGGTAATGCATCCATTTCAACTCTTAATGCTACAGTTTTACCAGGGCGAGTTGAATCAAGAACAGCAACTACACCAGTGCAAGCCATCCTAACCACATCCCTGTATCCAAAGTTTTGTAACTCTCTTATGAGGATTTCTGCCGTACGCTCTTCCTGAAATCCCAGCTCTGGGACCGAATGTAATTTATGTCTGATTTTTTTAATTTTTGGAAGAATTCCCCCTATAATGTCAACAATAAATTGTGTGTACTGCATATCGAGTTTAATCCATTTATAAATTAAGTGCAAGTTCAACAGTCAAGAACACATTAAATATGTCTGATACAATCAGTTATGTTTTTCTACTACTGGTCACCATTAATACAACCACCAACGATAGAAACATATTTTTATATATTTTAGTGTAAAATATATAAACTAATGTCGATATTGTATCAAATAAATAAACACTTGTCAAGTATTTTTATAAAAAAATATACTTTTTATTGAATAATTATGTTACAATATTGGTTACTAAGTAATAATAACAACCAATAATAATGACAACAGCTTAAACACCTAACTATGTTATGATAGAAAAGATATGAATGCAAGTAAAAAATCAAAATTAGATTTGCCTAATATAGACTCTAATGAAGTTAGCATTGAAATAGTAAACTTAGCTAAAAACATTCGCAACAACATGAATCTGCTTGGGCTTACTATGGAAAAACTAGTAAATGAGGCTAATATTGAAATGCAAACACTTCGTAAAGTTTGTAATTTAGATTCAAGTATCTCACCCAAGTTATGTTTCTTAAAAAAACTTGCAGATTATTTTAATTGTTCCATTGCAAATTTACTCGAAGACAATATCTCATCACAATTGATTCCCGTAATACACCCACATGAAATTATAGGATTCATGAACCACGAAAATGAAATACAATATAGTCAGCATATTCGTATAGATAAATTTATTCACAAAAAAGCATTTGCTATAATCGATACTGCAACTATTTTTAACATGCCAAATAATGTTTATTATTGCTGTTACCCAACTAATCAAATACGCAATAATACCGTTCAATTAATTAAAGTCAATGATATAATTATCGTTGCAAAAATCATAAACATAAAAGGAACCGACAATGTTATTCAATACATAACGGCTACCAATAATAATGCAACAAATATTGCAATTTCAGATATCACTCCAATTGCTACAGTCGTAAAAATTGTACCACTCGACACATTTATTTAATTATTTTTTTAAAGCTCCATTAATGAATAAACCATTCAAATTATACCCAATTTTATTAACAATTTTAATCAGCACTCAGATTTTATGTTTCATCTACGCCAGACGTCAAGTTGATATATTTAGCTTGCCAGTCAATGTTTCAGGAATCATCTTTCCCATTGACTTATATCTATTTGAGATAATTGGCGAATGTTATGGTTATGAATATGCAAGGCAGGCTGTATGGATTAATTGCCTAACACATCTTATTTTTCTTACTTTCTCTATAATTATTGCAAGTTTACCTTTTTCTGAATTTATGCATGCAGATTTAGTTTATTCTTATAAACACCTACTCAACATATCATGGCTAGTAATTTTTGGTTCGCTTATTGGAACATTTTTAGGTGATGGCCCTCTCAGGAATGAAATGCGACAATTTGTGGCATAATGATTTAACGTGATATTT
>CAITEL010000037.1 GCA_903891375.1 uncultured Neisseriaceae bacterium | reverse complement strand
GTCGTTTTAATTCAAATATTCGTATAACCACATACCCAAAATGTTATACTTTAACGAAATTTCATTGTGTAGTTACTTATGCAACATCCTATCTCAACAATAAATTTCATAAAGCATAATCAAGCACATATGATTGAGGCTAGTGCTGGCACAGGTAAAACTTGGACCATAGAACGCTTATTTATTAAAGCTCTTTTAGAGCGTAATCAATTATCTTTAGATAAATTCCTCGTTGTTACTTTTACTGAGGCAGCGGTAGCTGAGCTTAAAACACGTATATTAAAGCAATTAATAGCAACAGTTGAGATACTAATCGACATAAAAAACAACTCTACGCTGTGTGATCCTGATACATCAGGAGCTATTCAACGAAGCTGTGATTTGAATATGGAAGAGTATACAGATGAGTTTATTGTTACTGTGCTAATACCTAGACTTCAATATATTGACAAAGACATTGCTATTTTAACTCAAGCAATTCAAAATTTTGATAGTGCTTCAATATATACGATTCATGGTTTTTGTAATCAAATTTTGAATAATTATCAGATAGAGTGTAATATTCGTTATCCATTTAATTTGATTAAGGATAAACAAGTATTTTTGAAAGATTTAGTATTAAATTTTGTTCGCTTAAAATTAATTAACAATCCTATTTTTGCTGATAAATATCCACAGTTATATTTAATTATTGAAAAAATATTAATTGGTAAAAATAAAACTGCAACTATTGTTGATTTAATATATTATCAATTATCACGAGTAAAAAATTTAATTACTTATATAGATGGCAAACATAGAGTAAACTATCGAGGTATCCATAATCCAGATTTATCGGTATTACTTGACGAAGATATAGACTCTAATACTAAAATTATGGTGTTATTAAGTAGTGTATTAGAATACATTAACGACAACTATTATAAATATTTAATGAATAATCAATTTGATTTTGATGATTTAATTGCAGTTGTTGCTAATAGCGTTAAAAACAACTCTAACTTAGCTATATATATTTATAAGGATTATCCGATAACATTTATTGATGAATTTCAGGATACTGATGAGTTACAATGGCAGGTATTTAGTGAAATTTATAACATTAAACTTGCCAGCGAAGTGCGGGGAAATATTGTCCTTGTTGGTGATCCTAAACAAGCTATTTATAGCTTCCGTGGTGCAGATATTAATGTTTATCTAGAAGCTAAACGTATTATTGATAGCAATAATGTATTATCTTTAAATGAAAATCGACGGTCACATCCAAATATTTTAAATTTTATTAATCATTTGTTTTCACAAGAGAGCAATCCAAACTGTTGTGGTGTTGGGGTTGAATATTCAAAAATTGAAGCTAAAGTAGAAGTTGAGAGTTTGGTTAAATTACCCCATATTATTGAATTAAACAACACGCTATCTGATGCAGGAGTTAATTTACCTATTTATGATGCACAGGTGCAAATTGTCGCTATCCATGGGGATGATGTAGCCGAAAAGGATATAAATTTAAAACATGCGCTTACTTTTGAAATTTTAACTTTATTAAAAACTAATCCTGATTTAATTAATAAAATTGCTATTTTAGTTACTACTAATTCTCAAGCATTGACAATTGTTGACCAGTTAAAAAAATATGGTGTTCCTGCTTGTTTACTTAAACAAAAAAATATTTTTAGCACTGCTACTGCTAGTGACTTATGTTGTATCCTTGAGTCGGTATTAAATCTTGCTGATTTTAGTTTAATGCGTAAAGCAATAGCAACTAATCTATTTAATATCAGATACGTTGAATTACATAATTTTACACAGGATTCATATTATTTACCTAATGGTGAGAGTATCCAAGAGCGATTTTTTAAATATAGAGCTCTGCTTGAAAACAATGGGGTAATGTCTTTGGTTTATGCATTAATTAGAGATATTTCAGCAATAGCGCAACATAATGATATAGGAGTATCTAATCGAGAATTATCTAATTTAATTCAATTAGGTGAGTTATTAAATAAAAATTTAGAAAAAATCAAGAATAATGTAGCGCTATTATTTTGGTTTAAAGAAAAAATAAAAATCGAAACTAGCGGTGGAGAAAAAGATGCTAGCTTAAATGAATCCGATGAGGAATTGATTCGCCTAGATAATGATGAGAAACAAATACAAGTTATAACACAGCATAAATCAAAGGGTTTAGAGTTTGAGATTGTATTTTGTCCATATTTTAAAAGCATTGAAAAGATTGATAAAAATATTTCTCCGCAATTTATAAATTATCGAGATAACAAGAATGAATCTATGTGTGTTTTAACTAGTGATGCTGACATTATACAGTCATCCATAGATGACAACAATGATGAGGTAGGGCGTCTAAATTATGTAACGTTTACTCGAGCGAAATCACGGATTTATATTTATCTTACGCAAATAAAAAAAAATAAAAAGGGAGAATATAACGGTTCTGTGAATAAAGATAAAGTTCAAGAATTATTTGGTTTGAAATTAAGCAATGCTAATGACACTAGTCATCAATTATTTAATTACCCCGAAATTTTTAGTGAAAATCCAGAATCGGCATTTAAAAATAAAAATTTATTACCAGGGGTAGTTATTTACCATCGACTTGGCATAACTACAGCCCAGTTATATAGTTTACGTATAAATGAAAACCTTGCACAAAAGAACAGCTTTACCCCAAATCCTCAATTTATTTTGCAAAACACGATTAACCTTAAGAGTCATTACTTTAGGCAAAGTTATTCTAGCCTTACTCATGTGAAGAAAGATGACCAACAAATTGAGACGGATTATTACGTAGTTGAAGATAAAACAAATATAACTGAAGTTGTATACAGATACCCAATATTAAATCAATTGCGTGGTGCTAAATTTGGGGTGTTGATTCATAGCTTATGTGAATCATACCCGTTAAATCATGAAATTACGCAAAAACACTTAATAGAAGCTAATTTAGATGTTAATTTAAGTGAAGAATTTATGCATATAATCAATGAAATATTTGATTATAAGTTATTATACTTGGCACAGTCATCATTTGAGCTTTCTGATTTCGCCCCTGATGTACTACCTGTGCACGGCGTCGCTTATCAAAAACCTCAAATTTCGAGCGAGCTAAGTATAGCAGATTTTTCAAAGGAGTTAAAACTTAACAGTTTAACTAATAAAATTAATGAGCTTGATTTTAATATAACTATAACTCAACCAATGCAAATGGCAACCACGCTTAAACAACTCTTGAGTGAAAATTATGGTGAGAAACACCCATACACATTAGCATGTGCCAAATTAAATACAATAAACAATGGTTATTTAAACGGATTTATTGATCTTTTTTTTGAGTATCAGGGTAAATATTATATTTTAGATTATAAAACCAATAGTTTGAGTGATTATACGTCTACTAGTGATATAAACGACACTAATAACCTATTATTAATAGAAAATGCCACACAAAATTATTATATACAGTATTTATTATATTTAGTCGCAATAAAACGTTATTTGGAGTTTAAATTACAAATAACCGATGCTAGTCATTTAATTGGTGGAGCTATTTATTATTATGTACGGGGTATTTTTACTGATTCAAAGAATCATTGCGGGGTATATTTTGATGATAAGTGTCAAGATATCGTTGCCAAAATTGACTCAATGTTAAAAAATAGCCATAATGAATAGTCTAATTAAAAAAGCACCACAGCCCAATAATCATTTTACCGCCATTTTAGTAAGTTTAACTAATGGTAATGTATCTGGAGGTAAATTACAATTATTAGCTAATGTAATTGATTATTTACTACTGCAGATGGAAGATGGGCATAGTTGCATTAATCTAAATGAATACGTATTGGATAACTCAAGCAGTGTAGAAATAATTCGCATTCTTGAGACAAGCGATTTATGTGGTTTTTATGTTTTTGGGCAAGCTATTAAACTAAAACCATTGACTGTACTACATATAAATAAAGATACGTGTTTATTATATCTTACCCGTTATTTTTATTATGAATTAAGTTGTGTTTCAAATATAAAATTATTAAATACACAATCTAGCTTATTATATAACGAAATTGATGAGCACGTTAAAAAGCCCCTCAGCAGGGAGATACTGTTTGG
>CAITEL010000036.1 GCA_903891375.1 uncultured Neisseriaceae bacterium | reverse complement strand
CATTAAATTCAGTAGAAAAAAAATCTGCTAATAGTGGAAAATACGGTATAAATAAATTATCTTCTTTAAGTGAATTAAACCGCATTTTTAAATCATTAAATAATGTTTCTTTATCACTTACAGATGTTTTATTATCGGAGTATGCATATAATAAATTAAAAAAATCAATAGTTGCTTTATCATGCTTATCACAATAATCAAACAATAATTGATAAATTGAGTAATTAACCTTGTCTTCATTGGATAGAGTGTTGTTTTTTTTTAATTCATCATATTTCTTACGATAATTTGTAACTATGTCTACTATATTAGGTAACGTAATATTTAATTGCGTAGCAATCATTGTAGCTGGTAATTTATTAGAATACGCTTCAGGTAGCGTAAATTTTTTAAAAGTAATGGCATCATTGACTTTAATCACCTGCATTAAATAATCAATGTTAGAGAAAATAGCTTTAATCTCTTTATATAGCGGATTACTTTTTATCTGTGTCGTAAATTCACTCTTCGCTGTGGTATGTTTATCTGAAAAAACACCAAATTCAAAATTATTTGAACTTTTATCTAATAATGTATGCAAAGGATTTGCAGTTTGTTTTCTTTTTGTATAATTAGACTCTAATAGTTCTTGTGCTATATTTTCACCATTAACTAGTCCTTGGTATACTGGAGGTAGAATTGTTTTATATCGTTCAACTGAACCAGAATTTAATTGTTGTTTTATTTTGTCTTCTGGTACAGATCCAACAATATTTATACTCTGCATTCCCCTATTAGAATTAAGACAATATAACGTACTACCGTAAATAATAACCATTTGCCGTGATTTAAAATCAGATAATTTTGGTTTAGAAAAACAATAAGTCTCTACATGATAACCATTTTTAAAATATTTAATATTATTACTGAATTTTTTAATAGAATTAGTAAGAGTTTCTGATGTATTAAACCCGACTATATCTGTATAAATAATATCACCATCAACAGGTTTAAAATTTTTAAGTTCTTCATCTATATTTTTAAATATTCCCGAACGATTCTGATTACTATAAGCAGTTCCTTTATTTTTAGTACCACCAACTAAATTCCATTTCAAGGTTAATTGCTCTTCTGTACCCCATGTATCAATAATTTTATTATGATTTAAATCAGTAAAATAATTCGTAATTGTTGCATAAATTTGTTTACCATTAGCATTTAACGGGTAAGAATTCATATAGCCAGTTGCAAAATTTGAACCCGGCTTATTGGCAGAGTTTTCATCTGTGTAAGATACAGCTAAAACAGGCGAAATTGGTGACTCGTCCTTAATGCGTAATTTTTTTAAATTAAAATCTTTAGATCCATTATCGAGTAATGCATAAGTGACACTTAAACATGCCTGAGAAATAATATTTTTTTTACTATACATATCACCAATTGACGCATCATCCATTAAATCAGCGATAATTCGACCATACGGCTTAAACAGATATTCCTCTTTAGCATTCCAAACTCCAATACTATGAGTAAAAAGAAATTTTGAAAAATTAGTATTTACTGAATCCGTAAAGGATTTTTCACCGCTACGTACATTAACTTTAAATGCTAAAAGGTTAATTAAATCATTTATCGTATATTTTGGATTTGTCGCATTATGTTGCGTATCACTATGACCCAGTTTTCCTTGTTGATTCACCTTCGGATTAACATAAATACCACAATTATTTAATAAATCTTGAAAAAATAAACTTTCATAACCAAAAGCACTAACTAATGCAGAAGATAATTGTGTTTTAAATTTTGTCTCTAACTCTTCTATTTCTGAGTTTATGTCAGTAAGATCTTGACACAATTTATTAAACTCCGATAATTTATCCGCAGCTAAATTTTTTTGTTTGGTATAGTTCGTAAATGTTTTATCTAATATGTTTTTTTTCACATTGGAAGTTTGTAACTTTGTGAATATTTCTTGTAACGCTAGACCTTCTGGTGCTTTAGTGTGTAATAACCACGTAGTTAAATCATCAGCTTGTTTTGCCATTCGCCTAGCATCATTGGCATTTTTTTTAAATTTTTCTACTTGTTGTGGCGTAACATTTACATCTTGTATACTATAACTTTTGCCAGTAGTATCAGTTCGTTTTAATAGATGTTGATTAACAAAATTATTTCGATTGCTAGTAAGATTAGTTTTCATTCCAACAGCACGTTTTACTGTATTAATAAAGCCTGTTTGTTGTGTATTACTAACCAATGAATTATAATAATTTTTAACACGTGTAGCTACAGGTCCTTTATGCTCTGCATCACGATCTAAAAAATGTTTATAGATATACCCCGAATGCTTATATGCAGTAGCACTAAGCTCTTGCGTAAGCTCTATAGTTTCTTTCGTTTCCACATAAATATCGTTAGCTTTGTTTACTATGTTTTCTATTGCCATGGTCTATATTCTTTCTTTTACATTATAAGTTTGTATATTCTTTCAGATTCAAGTCCCCTGTTTATTGGCAAGCTCCTTACCAATTCACTGTAGGTGGCGTCGCTTGGCACCTCCATGATACTTGAATCTGTTCGAGTATATAATTTTCTAAATTTTAGCGATAAATCGAGTGTTACATTATTTACCAAACATTAACGGTAAAAAATTCATCTTTATTTTCTGATAACAGATGTCCAACTGAAGCAGTAATAGTAAAGAAACACATATTTGGTATTGAATATTGATGAGGTGGACTTGTACTTTGCGCTGCATATACACTAAATGGATAATCACATGACTCACCAACGGCTAGAGGTTGACTCTCAACGCATAATTTAGCCGTTAAAAGACCTGGTGGTGGATTTGGCTCATAAGTACAGTTAAATATTGTCATGCCATCATTTTTAAATTGGGACGACTCAATACTTATTCCTAATATCGGAATATCTAATCTATCATTAATTAAATGTATTACATCATATAGTTTTGTTTTATAATCCGTAGATTCATATGAAATACCTGTAGCTGGATCTGGGTTATAAGGATTTGAGGTAATCGTTAATAATGGCGATTGAAAAACACGAATATGAAATGGTTGTACTGGTAACATAAATGTCTGCACTATACCGCTACTATCTGTGTATTGTGCAGTATTGCCAGTTGCTGTAAATGTCATTGATTCTACTTGTATAGGCGTATAACCTAAATTGATGGTACATGATTGATTTTGATACAAGATTGTACCACTTTCACAAGGGTAATGATCTGGATAATAAGGCGGTATATACTTAGTCCAATAGAATTCTGGATTTTGTATCTTAATATTACTCAATTGGATATTCGATATTGGTGTAACTGAACTATTAGTATAAGTTATGAAGTTATATCTTCCTCCATTAGGAAAAATTGAATAAACCTGATCATCAAAAGTACTAACTTGAATATTAGGGGTATTATTAGTATATGTAAAATCAAATAATAAAGGCGTAAGTGCAAAAACAACAGAACGCTCAGGTGCTAAAAATGTAGCTTCGCCACCAATAATTAATTGGCCTGATTCGTGTTTTGTTGGTTGATAAATAAGATTTAACGTACATGAACTCTTAGGTGCTAGCCCAACTGTTTGACATTTATCGGATGAATCATATGTTGAATCCCATCGAAAATCAGAATTTTGCACATTGATATCATTGATTGTTAAATTCGTTATAGTTTGTACCGACATATTACTAAATGTAACAACAGCTGACTCTAGCTGACTTATTGCCACATTAGAAAAACTATTTGGATTAGCACTAATTACAATGTGTGGTATGTGCGGTAAACTATTATCAATACTGCTATATACAAAAACCATATCAAAGTTTTCTGTTTTAGTTCTACTTATGTCAGAAGAATTATTTATACTGGCAGTTAATTTTAATTGTTTATTTTCAATAATTTCTGGTGCATAAATTAATCTTAACACACACGAACCATAAGCTGGAATAGATGCACCTGAAACACATTTTGATGTTGAAGTAAAAGTATTATCCCAATTTAAATCATTAGTATCAGACGTAATAGATGGAATTGTCATATTATAAACATCGAATGCCGAATCATTCTTAAATGTTATGACCGAATAAGCAATTTGAT
>CAITEL010000035.1 GCA_903891375.1 uncultured Neisseriaceae bacterium | reverse complement strand
TTTCATCAATACCTTTAATTACCGTATAAAAACCCTTAAGTATATCACGCTTTTTATGTGCTTCTTCTAAATTATCAATAACGTCTAAAATTGGCTTATCGTATTCATCAATTAATATAACAACCTGTTGCTTATTATATTTTTTAAATAATTTAAAAATTAAATCGTTGAAATATTCATCATACGAATTAGTATCATAACTACCTTGATCAAATACCTCATATGCGATTGCGATATTCCTTAATCGTTTTTTAATATACTGCTTTAAATCAGTATCACTAGCCACATTAAAGTCTAAACGGATTATGGGATACTCTTGCCAATCCCAATTGCTATTGTAAATCCACTGCTCTTTAAATAACTCTTTATTACCTGAAAATATTTCATTTAGAGTAGATATTAGAGTACTTTTACCAAACCTACGCGGTCGTGATAAAAAAAAGCTATTAGGTAATTTAACTAATTCATATACAAGCTTAGTTTTATCAATATATAAGAAATTATTATTTATAATTGTAGGTAAATCTGATTTACTAACTTGTAACGGCTTTAGTTCTTTTTGCATAATTTTGTCCATCCTTATCTCACTCTCACATCGCTCATTGTACATCCTAATATTTTATCATAGTTTGATAATTACTAGTTCGCATCATTAATATGGCGTTGTTGCATGAATATTTCATCTTACAAAAATTGCGTAGAGCCACCAAACATGCCTTTTATTCGCCCCATTGTGGTTTCAACCATGTTGCGTCTATAATATTCTGTTTTACCAGCCCATACATGAAAGCCCAGATTGTTTACTGTACCTACATGTAAATTGCGTAACATCTCCCCTGGAGTAACCTCAGAAGATACAACATCACTTGACTTTGGTTTTGCAATTAAATATATATCATTGTTTGCGGCTACTTCATACGCATGATGATCACCATAAGCTCCATCACCCAATAATGTTGAACCATTAGGAACGTCATTGATAAGTTCATCAAACACTTCACAGTCAGCTACATCAGAGTTGGTTGCTTTAAAATCCATAATCTGAAAATCATTGTTACTCACTACAATATGTAGTTTTACCCATTGTCTCCGCTTTCCTTTACCATGCTTTTTACGATTCCATTCACCTTGCCCATGAATCTTTAAGCCAGTAGAGTCAATACTTACAACCATAGGCTCATTAGATTTACAACTATGTCGAATCTTTATTTTTAACTGTTTTGCTCTTCTTGACAAGGTGGTGTAATCTGGAACTTTTAAATCAATGTTACAAAGTTCAAATATTTGTTGCACAAAGCCTGTGGCTGCACGTAGTGGGTTATTAAATGCATACGCTAATGATAAAACAGCCTCTATTGCAATATCAGAATAAACCAGTTGTGCTCCAGGCATTGGGTTATCAATAACTTCATACCAATAATTTCGCACAGATTGGTCAAGAAATAACATAAATTTACCCCGATTTACAAGTGCTCGATTATAAGCTCGCCAGTTAATTATTGTCCGACCTGATTTCTTTTTTATGTTTTTCTTTGTCATTATAACCTACCAATATGCCATTTTAAGTTGAAAGTTACTAATTATAACAGATTTAGGTAGGTATGAGCATTGATTTATGGGTATTCATGCAACAACGCCAAAACTATTGATATAGATAGTTTCAATTCAGTTAGAGCTCACAAAAAATGTACGTTTGTTTTTATGTTTTTAATTATTGTCCACCTTTATGTGGTCCATATGGTTTAACATAAGCAATGATTTTATGTTAAAATAACGGCTAATTACGTAAAGGTGTAGATATAAAATGAATATATGTAGTAACAAAAAAGCGTTACACGATTTCTCTATTGATGAAAGATTTGAGGCTGGTTTAGTTCTCGAGGGGTGGGAAGTAAAAGCTATACGTGCAGGAAAAGCGCAACTACGAGATAGTTATGTTAAAATAAAAAATGGTGAGGTATGGTTACTTGGTTGTCAAATAACGCCATTAATTTCAGCAAGCACGCATGTTTTCACTGATACTAGTAGGGTGAAAAAACTATTGTTAAAAACAAAAGAGATAAATCGTTTAATTGGTAAGGTTGATCAAAAAGGATATACTATAATTGCCCTAGACTTGCATTTTACTAAGGGAATGGTAAAAGCTAATATAGCATTGGCTAAAGGTAAAAAAGAGTATGACAAACGGGCAACAGAAAAAGAACGTGAACAAAAAAAAGAGGCAGCTTACGCTATGAAGAAAATGTCTAAAAATATTTAAGTATACCAAGACGTGAATTGCTACCAATACTCTTGCACGCACAATTATATTTAATTAAAGGAAGGGACTATATGACTAGTGAAATTATAAAATCCGCTGATACAAAGATGAAAAAATCAGTAGAAAATTATAGGAATAATTTATCCAAAATCAGAACTGGACGTGCACATGCTGGTATTTTAGATCATGTGCAAATTGATTACTATGGCTCTTATGTGCCAATTAGTCAAATAGCTACAGTGAATGTGACAGATGTTAGAACTGTTACAGTTCAACCGTGGGAAGCCAAAATGGCTGGAGTAATTGAAAAAGCCATACGTGAATCAGACTTAGGTTTAAACCCTGTAGTAAATGGGCAGCTAATTAGAGTACCAATGCCACCATTAACTGAAGAAAGACGTAAAGAATTAATTAAAGTGGTTAAAGCTGAAGGTGAAGAGGCCAAAGTTGCTATTCGTAATATTAGACGTGATGCTAATACTGACTTTAAAAATATGCTTAAGGACAAATCAATATCGGAAGATATCGAAAAACGTTCACAAGATGAAGTACAAAAATTAACAGATAAATTTATTGCAGAAATTGATAAATACACGATTGAAAAAGAGAAAGAGTTATTAAGTGTTTAAGTTGTGAGATAAAGATGGCAAAGGATGATGAATCACGAATATCAATACCAAAGCATATTGCAATAATTATGGATGGCAATGGTAGATGGGCAAAAAAACGAATGTTACCTCGGGTTGCTGGGCACGTTCGTGGGGTAAAACGGGTTAAAGAAATTGTGGAACATTGCGCTAATATTGGAGTGGATTATTTAACTTTGTTTGCTTTTGGACGAGAGAACTGGCAACGTCCAGAAGAAGAAGTCTCTTTTCTAATGAAACTACTTTACGAGCAATTAGAAAAAGAATTTACCAAATTACACGAACAGGGTGTAAAAATACGTTTTATTGGGGATAAAACTAGGTTGAGCTCCAAAATAAATAGTAAAATTTTTGAACTAGAACAACTTACATTAAATAATTCACGTTTACACCTTAATGTGGCGTTAGATTATAGTGGCATGTACGATATTACCCAAGCGATTAATAAATTATTAGTAGAAAAAGTAACACATGTTACAGAGAGTGATTTCGAAAAATATTTATTGACTTACCCAGATCCGCACCCAGATTTACTTATCCGCACAAGCGGTGAGGCACGGATGAGTAATTTCATGCTATGGCAAATCGCCTATAGCGAGTGTTATTTTACGAGTGTTTTTTGGCCAGATTTTAAAACACATGAGTTGGATGTGGCGATAAAATGGTTTAATACACGGGAACGTAGGTATGGAAAAATATCGGAACAATTGTAAGAAGTGATGAAGTATACTTAGCACTGGCACAAATGAGGTTTTTTTGATGAGATACACCGTGTGATTTTCATACATTAGGAGCAAAAGTGGAAAGCGTGGTACATGCCACAGTGTTAAGTAGAGTTCAATAAGAAAGGTTTTTATGTTAATACATCGGGTAATCACGTCATTAGTGTTGATATCATTGGTTGGTATAGTATTTTTTCTTGTGCCAGAATCAATTTATGCGATTTGTTTAATTTTGTTTTGTACTATAGCTATTTATGAATTAACAAATATGTATAAGTTTGATTTAGTGAATCAACTAGGTTTAATCATTATTTTCATCTTTTTAGCTGGTTTTTTATGTTTTGTTAATTATGATGCAAGTCAGATTATACGTATTGGAGCTGTGATTTTATGGTGTTTTATTGCACCAATTATTCTTCTATTACAACCTAAAAATTTCTCTAGACCCGTAATTTGCGTACTTGGTATGGCTATTTTCTCCATTGCAGTGTATGCTATGGTTATTTTACACGTATTATTAGGTGCATGGCAACTATTGAGTATAATGGCAATTGCGTGGATTGCCGATATTGGAGCATATTTTGCTGGACGTAGCCTTGGTAGACACAAATTAGCTCCTAAAATTAGTCCTGGTAAATCAATAGAAGGTGCAATAGCTGGCTTGTTTCTAGTTATTATTTATTTATGTATTTTAAAATATTTTAATTTGGTTGATTATCTGTATAGTTATGTTGCAGTTCTTAAATTTGCTTTGATTTTAGTTTCGGCAAGCATTGTCGGTGATTTATTGGAATCATGGCTAAAACGTGTAGCTGGTGTTAAAGATAGTGGTTCAATTCTACCAGGGCATGGTGGAGTTTTTGATCGGGTGGATAGTTTGGTTGCAGTATTAGCTATAGCTTTTGCCATGATAAGAGGAATATATTAATGACAACAACAAAAAACTTGGTTATACTAGGAAGTACAGG
>CAITEL010000034.1 GCA_903891375.1 uncultured Neisseriaceae bacterium | reverse complement strand
TTTGATTTTCCCTGATAATAAATTCATTAAGCCCAATGCAGCAAGTGATTTTCCGCTGGAAGGGTCTGTAGTTGCAATAAAAACGCCTTTTGTCATATTTTTAGTTGGTTATGTGATAATATTTATTTTGAAGGTACAAAATTTGGGATTTATGTATTGGAGTTATTGTGAGTATTAAAAAAACAGATATTCTGATTGTGGGTGCTGGTCCTGTTGGTATGTCATTGGCGATTTTATTAAAAAAAGCTAAGGTGGATTTTATTCTTTTAGATAAAAGGGAAGCTGTTACTAAATTACCACGTGCAATAGCTATAAATCAAGCTAGTTTATCTTTATTTAATGAATTGGGAATTTTTGAAAATTTGAAAAAATATGCGGTGTGTATTAATGAAGCTCAAATATTTTGGAATAAAAAACACATTGGAGCGATTAATTTTCATAATGTTGAAACAAAATATCCGTATTTTTTACATGTATCACAAGATATTGTTGAACAAGAATTAGAAAATTTATTGATAAACAATCAAATTCCGATTGATAGAGGGCATGAATTTTTAGAATCATCAAGCAATAGTGGAGCAGTACTATCGAATATTAAAGCTAAAAATGATACATATAAAATTCAGAGTAAATATATAGTTGCTACAGATGGCGGTAATAGTACTGTCAGAAAACAATTTGAAAATAATTTGAATGAAGAGTCATATGGAAGTTATTTTATATTATTTGATATTGAGGTCTTTGATCCTATTTTTGACAGGACGCGTTATTATTTTGCTCAAGATGGGTATTGTATGATAATCCCAAAAAATAACTGTGAGTATAGAGTGATTTTCTCTTCGGAATTTGATCCTAAAGAGTTATTGCATGGTAATAACAAAGAAGATTTTCTTAAACAGTATTTGATAAATAAAGCTGGACTTGTTTTTAATCTAAAATCAATTAAATGGCATGTTTATGCGAAGTTTGGACATAAGGTTAGCAACATGATTGCAGATGAACATCATATCTTAGCTGGTGATGCTTTGCATCAATTCAGTCCTATTGGTGGTACAAATATGAATTTTGGATTACAAGATGCCGTTATATTGGGTGGATTATTACCGAATATTCTTAAATACAATGATGTAAACTTAATTATGACGCAGTACATTAATCCTAGGAAAATTCAAATTAATCGACAGATAGTAATGACAAGAAAACTTACTAAATTATTAACTACAAAGCAATCGTCTTTTTCGGAATATAAATCCATATATAAAATGCTGAAATCTCAGCAGATAGCTAGTTTTTTGACAGGGAACAATAATGTTAATTTTTAACTTATGGCTTTGTGGCATAAGCAGTTAAATTTAGAGTGTAATTTTTTTAATTTTTGAAAGGTGTAAATATGTTTGTACTTAATGTGAGTTATAGTAAATTGCCAGAGGTGGTTGCAGAGCATACCGCTACTCATGGGCAATGGGTAAAAAAATACATAGAAGATGGTGTTTTTTTATGCGCTGGTCCAAAACCCAGTAAATTAGGTGGGGTTATTTTAACAAAAAGCATTGATAAATCGATGCTACTAGAAATAATCAAAGAAGATTCATTTGTTGTACATGATGTAGCTGAATATCAAATTCTTGAATTTGATTGTAAGCTAGCATCTATAACATTTGATAGTATTAAAGACGAATAAAGTAAAGTAGAGTAGTATTAGTTTCGATATTTTTTTGCTACTCTACTTATTGAAATATTAGGGGTAAAAATGATAAAGAGTGGTCGTAATTTAGAAACTGATCGCTTACGTGGTATTGCAATACTTATGACGATGTACATTCACTATAGTAGGGTATTTTTTCCGTGGAATATAAACCCAGTATATGTGCATAACAATAGCATTGCAAACTTATTTTCGTATTGTTGGACTGGTGTAGATTTATTTTTTGTTATTTCTGGATATATAATATCAAAAACATTAATCTCGCAAATAGATTTGTATAAAGCTGATATAAATCAATTAGCATTAACAATCAGAGGGTTTTATTTAAAACGTATTTATAGGTTATATCCAGTTAAATGGGTGGTTTTTTTATTGGTATTATTGTGTGCAGTGTTTTTTAATAATGCAGGTTATTTTTCAAGTGTAGAAAGTTTAATTGAGGTTGGTGTCTCAATATTTTTATCAATATTTAATTATTATTTTGTGACTGGCTTGTATCATGAGTTTAGTCTGCAACCATATTGGAGCTTAGCTGTTGAAGAGCAGTTTTATTTTATAGCACCATTATTTTTTATATTTATCCGAAATAATAAACATAGGGTTATTGTAATACTATGCTTGTTACTATTGATTACGTTTTATTAGACCACATACAATACATGGGAATTTTTTAAATATATTTTTAACTCAAACTAGGTGTGATGGTTTATTGTATGGTATATTATTATATTTTTTAACCGAGCAAACATGGTTTAAACTGGTTGCATCATTTGAATTATCCAAAATAACTAAATTTTTTCTTGGTTTTATGATATTAGGTGCTGTATGGTATAAATTATTGGTGAAGATTGAGTAATCTTGAACTTTCTGGCACAGCTTAATAGGAGTACTGATTGTTATAATAGCGTACTATTAAAAAATAACAGGAGTATAATGTGAGTTACATAAATAATAATAATTTTGCTAAAGCTACAAAATTTATTTACAATAATATTGATAAACCACTAACATTGGATGATATTGCAACAGAAGTTGTAATGTCGGTGTCGAGTTTGAAACGATTATTTCGAGAGGCTACAAACAAATCAGTTGGTGCATTTATTAGTAAAATGCGAATGGAGTTAGCGTTTCGTTCACTTCAAAGTAAAAATGAATCTGTTCTTGAGGTGGCCTTAGCTTCTGGATTTGATGACCATTCTGCATTTTCGCGCAGGTTTAAAGAAATATTTGGTTATTCTCCCAGTAATGCTCGTCAAAAATTAAATATTGTGAAT
>CAITEL010000033.1 GCA_903891375.1 uncultured Neisseriaceae bacterium | reverse complement strand
CCATGGACCTCATAGCCTTTGTCGATGAGTAATTCAGCTAAATATGAACCATCTTGTCCATTGATTCCTGTTATAAGTGCTTTTTTCATAAAATTTAACCTTTTTCTAGGAGAATATTTAATAATTTAGTCGTGATTTTATTCCAAGTGTAATTTTTTATTCTTGCGTACCCATTATTAATTAATTCTTCTCGTTTGTCTGTGTTACATAATTTAGTTATACATTTAATTATCTCAGGTTCATCATTTACGTTAAAATATAATGCGGCATTTTCACAAATTTCATGAAAAACTGGTATATTTGAACAAATAACTGGAGTTCCACACGTCATTACCTCTAACAGTGGAATACCAAAGCCTTCATAAAGTGATGGGAAAATAAAAGCAAATGCATTACTATATAAAGACTTTAGTTCAGCATCACTAATAACGCCAGTAAATTTCATATTTGTTTGGTCGGCACCATTACCTACAGCAATTATTGGCAAATCCATTTTACTTGCGATATTATAAAGTATATTAAAGTTTTTGTGTAAAATATGCGCTTGAGAACTTAAAGTAAGGATATATTCTTTTGGTTTTAAGTTTAATTTAAATAAAATGACATCATTAGGGATAATTTCCGCAATATGTTCACCGCTATTACCTAATACATTAATTAAACGATTTGAATGGGTTACATCTAAAATTTCAGCAACCGAAAATTGGGAAATAGTGCATAAATCTTCAACTCTTCGCACAAACACTCGTACCATAAAATGAAAAAAGCTACCCCACAGTATACTACAAGTTTTAGGATAACGAAAAGGTATAACATCATGTATCACCACTAGTTGATTTTTTTTAAATAACGGAGCAAAATTACATAAATTCACTAGATAATTATCTTTTATCACTCGAACTAATACTAAGTTTGTCCACAATATTTCATTATTATTAATAAAGTCTAGTTTACTTTTATGAACTCTAAATTGAATATTCGTAAACCTGTAGTTTGTATTAATTGGAATCTGTGGTACAACAATAATAAACGTTTTACCTACATTTAATTTATCTAGTGTACGTAAAATATTATAAGCAAAACGTTGCACCCCACAAATTTTTGTGGTTAAAGTATAACCGTTGATGTAAACGATACTCATTTTTTAAAATATTTTAAAATGAATGATTTGATAAACATTACACATAATTGTTTTTTATTAATTACATGGTGTACGTATTGAATTTTAGCTTCTTCACGAATCCCTAAATAATAAAATTTATTATTAGTGCCGCCCAGCCTAAAGTTTGCAATGATGACTTTTGTAGGGATAAAAATCGCATTACCGAGTTTACATTTTAAGAGAAATTCATAATCGCTCGATACTTTATTAATTAATGAGTAATAGCCAAATTTATTATGTAAGTTTCTACGATAGATAATTCCTTGATGATGCATGGTTCGTCGTTGTAATTCTATTGGGTAAATTTGCTCAATATATACAGGTTCTTCATTGCGGTAAAATTTAACTGCGCCAAAAATTAAATCAACATCTTTGTTGTTAGTATAAACGTTAATAACATTTGTTAATGCGTCTGATTCATACCAATCATCACTACCTAATACGCCAATAAATTCACCTGTTGCAAGTTTTATCCCTTTATTTAATGCGTCATAAATACCTGCATCTGATTCTGAAATCCATTTATAGCCTAAATTTTTTTCAGTAAATTTAGCTTCATATTGTCTAATAATATCAATAGTATCATCTTTTGAGCCACCATCAATTAATATTAATTCTATATTGGTATTGGTTTGATATAAAACTGATTCTATTGTTTGTTTTAATGTCTTACCACTATTATAACATGCGGTTATAATCGATATTTTAGGTTTATTATTTATCATTTTAATATTTCTGTTAATATGGAGGTAAAATTTTGTTTTATATTCTCACGGCTATAATTTTTAATCGCATATTCTTTAACTTTCTCACTATACGTTAAATATGTGGCATTATCAAGATTTATTGCACTATCAATCGTTTGATTAATAGAATGTAAAGTTAATTCGGGAATTTCAAAAATAAAATCCTCTTTTGGGAATCCGCAATATTTACTTACAATTGGAATTAAACCAGCCGACATTGGCTCTATTGTGCCACCAGGCAATCCATCAGCATAACTAGGCGCAATTGAATAGCTACAAGTTTCAATAATATTTTTCATTTCTATTGAATCCATGCTTATGTTTATATAAAAAAATACATT
>CAITEL010000032.1 GCA_903891375.1 uncultured Neisseriaceae bacterium | reverse complement strand
TTTAATTCGCGTAATAATTTATTTAAACGTTTTTTTAGTGATGTGGTTTCAAGTAAGTCTTGGCGTACATCCAAATCCATTACAACGTGTGTAGTAATTACATCGGTTAATTGTTCAATATTTTCTATTTTAGAAATTAAAGATACAATTTCATCGGGTACTTTTTGGTTTAATTTGGCAAACTCTTCAAAGCTTTGTATTATTTCACGACGTACAGCTTCAAGTTCTATTTTACTCACGTCATTTTTAGTTGGTATTTCTTCAACGTTTGCCGATAGATAACCATGCATTTCAGTAATAAATGTAGCTCTAGCACGTGTCTTGCCTTCGATCAATACCTTATTAGTACCATCAGGTAACTTTAATATTTGTAGAATCTTGGCTAAAGTGCCAATTTCATGAATATTTGTAGGTGTAACCTCATTGTCTTCAGGTTTTTTCTGACTCAATAAGATTATAGTGTTATCACGTTGTGCCGCAATCTCAAGTGCAGCTATAGATTTTTGTCTACCAATAAAGAGCGGTACCACCATGTTAGGGAAAATAACAACGTCTTTTAGCGGTATAATTGGGATAGAGTTATTACTATCAACAGCATTTTTTATATTACTTGGATTATTATTTGTGATCATAATTATACCCTCTCAATCTGTTATTTAAATTAGATGAACTTTTTCAACAAAGTCAACTTCGCATAATGTGTCACATAGGTCTTCAATTTGATTAATATTAATTACGCCAAGTGTAGTGGTGACTGTCGCAAATTCCTCAGTGGATACTTCTTGTGTTAATTCTACAATATTAATGTTCTTTTCAGCTATTATACCTGAAAACCGAGTAAATGTGCCAGGAATATTTTTAAGAACAACGTATATCTTGGTTAAAAATACACGTTCAGTATCATTTAATATATGGACAAAAGTTAGATTATCAAGCCCTATAGACTTATTTTGTTTACAATTTAATTTATGCATAATTAATTCACCATTTCTGGTGATTTTAGCTAAAATTTTTTCATTAGGTAGTGGGTAACAGCTTAAATCTTGAACTACTGATAAATGTAAGCAATTACTTAATTTTATATCTACGGGAAGGTTTTCTGAAACATCAAGAATATGTTTGGCTACGCTTAAAGGTGATATACTACCAACACCAACGCAATGCTCTAATTCGTCAGCAGTTAATCTTGGGTAGTAATCGTTGGCAACTTTTGTTAATTGGGTTTGGTTAATAATTGATGAAGATCCGAGCGCCTCTAGTGCATAATTAATTAAACGTTCGCCATTACCAACATCATCATCGTATTTTTGTTCTTTTAAGTATTGTTTTATTCTGCTGATGGCTTTCCCTGATATAGCAAATTCTAGCCAGTCTGGTGATGGCTCTGATTCAGGGTTAGTCATAATTTCAACTATATCACCATTTTGTAATTTTGTAGTGAGTTTAGATAATTTTGAATTAATTTTAACATAGGCGCAATGGTTTCCAATATCGCTATGGATAAAATATGCAAAGTCAATCGGAGTGGATCCTTTGGGTAAAATAATAATTTTACCTTTTGGGGTAAATACATACATATCGACTGGAGATAAATCTTGTTTAATACTTGCTAAAAATTCATTT
>CAITEL010000031.1 GCA_903891375.1 uncultured Neisseriaceae bacterium | reverse complement strand
AAAACGTAGTTTTTTATTTTAAATATAAAAATGTGAAACATTTTTATATTTTCTATAAATTTTTAAACCTTTTAATTTTTTTGTGTATTATACCCATAATAAGTCAAACTTATAGGGCGTCCAAATTCATCATGTGGTTCTTTTGATGTGTAGTATGGTCTACAATAAGGCAAAACTATAAAATTTGTATTAACTAATCTATCATATGGATTATTTAAATGATCAAAATTTTGAGCAGGTCCACAAGCATATCTATTATCTAAAAAACAACCTTTCATTGTTTGGTCTAACTTACCAAATTTTAAATCAGTTGGTGGTCTGTAGGTTGCATTTATTTTATTTCTTTGTTGGTATGATGCATATTGACCCGGAAACGGATCATAATTATAAAGATTGAGATTCATTATAAATATAATCAAGATAAAAATTATTATAAATAATTAGATTGTTTTTAAAACTTAAGCCAGAGTTGTAATATTGCGTCCCGCCCGAATATCTAAGTGTGACGAATAAACAGCGATAATAACTGGAGTGCATGCACCATTTCCACCTATTGCGTCTTTATTATTGGTTCCATCATCCCCACCCGTAACTTCCCATGCTATTTGTACGGGCGTTTCTGATGAATTTAAACCAGAAACAGTATAAATATCATTTTCACTTGGTGCATTTAATGAAAGAACATGAGCATAATAAGTATCTTGGAATTTAGCCAGACTGTCTAAGCCTTCATAACATCCCCCTAATACGTCATTTTGTGCGTTAAATGCTTTTAAAACTCCATTATACATTTCAAGTGGTGTCTCATAATTAAAAAACACATTACCAACAGCCCAACGAGCATTTTTAATATTAGTACCATTACGAATAAAATATTTACTTTGATTAAAAGTAATAGGTAACCCTTGTAATACTGCTTGTTTAAAAGTTTTAGCATTTGATCCCCACTCTCCTAATGCGTCATTATTGTTAATCCATGCACCATTACTATTTGCAATAGTATAATCATATGTAATTGGATAGCTTTGTTGATCTCTGGCCGGCACTTGGAATGTCCCTATAACCATTTCTAAAGATGATGTTGAAATTGAAATACGAGTGGTTCCAGATTTTCCAGTAGTTGGTTGACCAGTAAAAATTGAGTAGTTTGGATACCATAACTGATAAGAAACCCCAGATGCCAGAACACTATTCATTGCATCGTATACACTTGAGGGTAAATCAATACGGGTTACACTAAATGAAATATTAGATATTTTATAAGAGGTTCCTTCAGCAGCTAATTGAGCACCTAATGCAACACCAGCAGTTATAGGTACACCAATCTCACTATTAGCAATAACAACACCTGCAATTGCAGCATTAGCAGGGGTTTTACCTAACATTAACACACCAGCAGGGGCAAGTGTAATTTCAATATCTACTTGGCCCAGCATTGATGTATCAATAATTGTGGTTGATGCATTAGGTCCTAATAAACCTAACCAATTACGCACAGAATAGGTATCTTGATCATTAGCAGTGGCAGGGTCAGCAATTCTTCCTAATGGATATCCAGCCCGACGTTTTACTTGGCCTTGACTATAATAATGTTTACATGATGGATCAGCATTTTGTCCAATTCTATTTTTATTATTTCCATCAGTTCCACATGTAAAATCATATAACATATTATATAAATAATTATATTGTGAGATATTTTGACGTGATTGACCATTTATTTTAATTTCTAAATTTTCAATAATTGATTGAGAATTACGGGGGGAAAAACGAGTTTGACAGTAACCAGTAGGCCCTGCAGCTACTGCATTTCCAGCATGTTGAGTATATCCAGTATAATTGAATTCAAAAGTGGATAAATCAACTAACGAATTAGCAGGAAGGGTTACAATTACTTTTTGGCCGGCCCATACATCACCTTGTCCATTATTAGGAACCATTTTAATAGTTTGTTTACTAAGATTTTGAATTGCCTTGACTTTAAATAAAAGTCCAGAAGGTAAAGATGGAGGAATATCATAATTCCCGCCTGTTGGGATGCTTGAATATGCAGTTGACATTATATATTTAAGTTTAGATAAAAAAATCTAAACATTTTTATTTTATAATGACATTAAATTAGGACTTAACATAGATAAATCTTTTTTAGTATTTCTTTTCCTTAATTTCTCTTTATATGCACTGGCTATTTTT
>CAITEL010000030.1 GCA_903891375.1 uncultured Neisseriaceae bacterium | reverse complement strand
TGCTTACACAAAAAATATTATCCACAATTTTTAAAGTAGGGCAAAAATTCGGAATAATTCATATTATGGATATACTTTTAGGTAAAAATTCGATTAATATTCAAATTTGGGAGCATAGTAAATTATCAACCTTTGGTTTATGTGATGATGTTCACGTACGTGATTTAAGGCGAACAATTCGTTTGCTATATAGTTATAATATTATTGATATTGAATTCACAACCGGTAATTTAAAATTAAATGAGAATTCATTGCCAATACTACGTGGTATTAAAGATATACATTTACCGAAGCCTAAAGAACAATTTAAGCGTTCGATTCAAGATAATTCGATATGGTTGCGTAACGAGATTGAAGAAAACTTATACCGTGATATTTTACTCTGGAGGCATAAATTAGCCCTCAAGGATAATGTTTCTTACCATGCTATTTTACCCGATAAATCTATTTACGAAATTGTGGTTAATAAACCAAAAGACCTTAATGCACTTGAGAATATATATGGTATTGGTAAGTATAGACTACAACGATTTGGTAACGAGTTAATATGTTTGACAAATAAAATAGACCATAAAAATATTATGAGATAATAATAAGTTGGATTAGGTGTAGCATAATTTAGTAAAGGTGTGCTAAAATTCCGCATATGAGCAACGCCCATTCAAATTCTGAACTAACGCATTTTTCTTATCTGCAATACCTTTTTTAAATTGTAACATTGATGGCATTTTTAGATAAAACATCCCCAAACCACCCAGTAAACAGTCCTTTATGGAAAATTTACTACGTTTTTGTGGGTCCTTAATATTTGCAAACTCTGTGCCAACACACTCAATGAAACTATCCATTGACAATGATTTTCGTTCTTTTTTCATATAAAACTTGCGAAAAATTATTTTTTAATATTGCTCACAGGTATTGATTTTACTACATTTTTACTTTTATAGGGAATTACTGACTAATACGTGGGTTTTGTTAATAGTTTATTTGATAGAACTTGAAAATAATTTAAACGTTGATTATCAATTAGGCCGAGTTTAGATGCATTCAATATAGCGCAATTTGGTTCATTAGTGTGGCGACAGTTTCTAAATTTGCATTTGCCAATAAACTCTCTAAATTCGGGGAAGTAATCAGTAAGAGATTCAATATCTAAATGATATAAGCCAAACTCATGTAAGCCAGGGCAGTCAATTAAATCAGCATTGTTATTTACATGATATAACGTAGCATTGGTTGTTGTGTGGCTTCCGCTAGTCTCTGATTTAGTTATCGCATGGGTACGGGTGTTTGCTTCGGGTATTATCTGATTTGTAATTGTAGATTTCCCTACACCAGATTGTCCAATTAGGAGGCTGGTTTTATTGCGCAATATTGGAATTAATTCGGTACAATTATTGAGTGCGGATAGTTCTACGATTTTATAATTTAATTTTTTACCATATAATTCGGTTATTTCTGTAATAAATTGTTGACTTTCAGCAAGGTCAATTTTATTTATTATAATGATGGGTTGAATATCTTGTGATTCAGCGCAGATTAAACAGCTATTTAGAAAAAAAATATTAAAATTAGGTTTAATAGCGATAACAATTAATAGTTGGGTTACATTACTTGCTATGATTTTACTACGATTTTGATCGGTTCTAAAGATTAAATTTTTACGTGAGTGTACATCAATAATTTGTACTTGAGTATCATTTATCAGTTCTATATTGACTATGTCACCAACGACATAGTCATTTTTTTTACTTTTAGTTGTTGCTTTGAACGTTTTATTTTCAATCTCTACGATAAAATTGCGCCCATAACTATTTACAACTAAGCCTGTTGTCATAAATGCTTCTCTAAGTTATTAATTCTGGCAGTTGCTGGTGGGTGTGAATAATAAAATTTCGCATATAATTCGTCAGGAGTCAAAGTTGAAGCATTTTCCCGATATAATTTAACTAAACCACTAATTAATGCGTCTTTATTGCTATTTTCTTTTGCAAAATCGTCAGCTTCAAATTCATTTTTACGTGATAAATAGCTACTAAGTGGTGCAAATGGGAACATGAAAATATTTAAAACAATAAAGAACAACATTAAAGCATTGTAGTTGGTGATATTTGTTACGCCGAGCGCATTATAAAAAACAGCTTGTTTTATTAGTAAACTTAAAATAAATAATACTAATAATGTTATAAAAAAAGACATACAAATTTGTTTTACGATGTGTTTTTTCTTAAAATGCCCTAATTCATGGGCAAGAATTGCCTCAATCTCATCAAATGACAGTTGTTTAATAAGGGTGTCAAAAAACACAATGCGCTTTGATTTCCCGATGCCTGTGAAGTATGCATTGCCGTGGCTAGAGCGTTTTGATCCGTCCATTACGTATATTCCATTAGATTTAAACCCACATTTATGTAATAAATTATTGATTCTAGTACGAAGTTCATCATTATCTAGTGCTGTGAATTTATTAAATAATGGGGCGATAAAAGTAGGGTAAATCAACATAACCAGCAGATTAAATGCACTTAAAGTGCACCATACCCAAAGCCACCAGAATGAGCCCATGATATTCATTAACCATAAAATGAGATAAAGTAGAGGTACGCCAATTACAGCAAATAGTATGATAGCTTTAAGATTGTCAAGGAGATATAATTTAACGGTTGTACGATTAAATCCAAAACGTTGTTCGATGCCGAATGTGGAGTATAAGTTAAATGGTATATCGCACAGCATATTAATTAGAGATATGGCCAAGATGAGGATAACCCCATGAGAAAGTGGGGATGTTAGTATGTTTGTTGATATTGCATTATCAATAAACTGAATTAAACCACCAACGGTAAAGACAAGCATTAAAATACTACCAACAATAATATCTAGGTTATTGAGGCTTAACTTTGCTAAAGTATATTTTCCAGCTTTTTGATGTGTGTTTAAGTCAATATGGCTTTGAAAATATTTAGGTACTTGGTTAAAATTACTTTTGATAGATTTAGCTTGTCGGTGGTTCAAATACAATTTAAGTATTAAAACTATTATTACTAAAATAGGAAATATAATCTGAAAATTATTCATAAACTGCTACTTTAAGCCTATATAAAAATGTTAAGGAGTCGTACAATACATAATTTTAGCATACTTGGAGTTTTTAGATTCAATTTAGCATTATATATGATAAAACTTATCAAAGTTTTTACAAATAGTATTTATACAATCTACCGTTAAAATAGTAAGTTAGCTTAAATGCGTTGCACTGCACATATAAATGTTAAAAGATACTATGGTAATATCAAAATTCGTCTGTGGTCTATTTAAATACTTTGTTAAAACCTTAGTAAAGGTAACGGCCAGACAGTATTGAGTATTTAAATGGGGAATTTATTTGCACTATATTTATTTGATTGAGAGAATATTCTAATGATAAAACACAAAATTTTAATACTTGGAGCAGGAAAAATTGGAACAACAGTTGCGGGATTGCTTGCACGTACTGGAGATTACGAGGCTTTTATTGGAGACGTAAATCCGCCACATACTCTTCCGCAAATAAAAAATAATCCAATTCAATTCATCCCTATGGATATAAAAAAGGCAGATGCGATTAAAAATTATATAAAATCTAACCAGATTCAAGGCGTTGTATCTTGCTTACCATTTAATTTAACTATTGAAGTAGCCAAGATAGCAAGTGAGTGTGGTATAGATTATTTCGATCCAACAGAAGATGTTGCAACTACTAATGCAGTGTACGAACTATCTAAAAATAGCAAAGGTTCATTTGCACCTCAATGTGGCTTGGCGCCTGGTTTTATAAGTATTGCAGCTAATTCATTAATGGAGGGTTTTGAAGATGTTGATAATGTGAAGATGCGTGTTGGAGCATTGACGCAAAATACTTCAAATAGCCTAAACTATGCGTTTACATGGTCTGTTGATGGTGTTGTAAATGAATATATTCACCCCTGTGTAGTCATTGAAAATGGAGAGCGTAAACTTAAACCAGCACTTGGTGATTTAGAAACTATTATTGTTGAAAATCATCCATACGAAGCGTTTCATACCTCAGGTGGCGTTGGTTCATTGGTTGAAAGTTATGCGGGAAAAGTGAAAAATATGGACTATAAGACAATGCGTTATCAAGGTCATTGTACAAAGATGTCATTTATTTTAAATGATTTGAAATTGCGAGAAAAACCAGAATTAGCTAAACAAATTTTATCAAAAGTAATACCACATGCTGAAGATGACAAGGTTGTAGTATATGTTTCAGTGCAAGGTAATAAAAACGGTAACTTTAGTGAAAAAACATATACAAATACACTATACCCAGTGACTGTTGATGATAATACGTATACAGCCATACAAATGACAACAGCCGCAGGTATTTGTACTGTCATTGATTTAGTAATGCATGAAAAACGTTTAACTGGTTTGATTAAACAAGAACAAATTTCTTTACCAGAATTTTTAGGTAATCGATTTGGTTCATATTATGCAAAAGGTATTAGAGTATGAGTTTAAATACCAATAAAGAATTAAATACTAGTTCATTAGCTTCAGATGTACGCAGTATTGGAGAAATTGAGATGTTGAGTAAAGAGTTCTCTATAAAAGAGTTATTAAGTACACTAGATATTCATGACAAACATGCAGGTACAGCAGCTGGAACACATTGGTTAGCTAGTGATAATCTTCTAACATCAATTTGTCCAACTAATGAAGATGTTTTAGGTTCAATTCAAACCACAAGCAATGAACAATTAGAGAGTGTTTTAGATGTTGCGCAAGGTGCTTTTTTGATATGGAGAAATATCCCTGCCCCTAAACGTGGAGAATTCATTCGGTTAATAGGTGAGCGGTTACGTAAATACAAATCAGTATTAGGTTCATTGGTGTCAGCTGAAATGGGTAAGTCCAAACAAGAAGGTGATGGTGAGGTTCAAGAAATGATTGATATGGCAGATTTTGCAGTTGGTCAGTCACGTATGCTGTACGGGAACACAATGCATTCTGAACGTGAAAACCACAGAATGTACGAACAATGGCATCCGCTGGGGGTTGTTGGTGTTATCTCCGCTTTCAACTTTCCTGTTGCAGTTTGGGCATGGAATGCATTTGTTGCCGCAATTTGTGGTAATACGGTGGTGTGGAAAGCTTCACCTAAGACACCACTATGTGCAATAGCTGTACATAAAATTTGTACCCAAGTATTGACAGAAAATAATTACCCAGCAATATTCTCTTTAGTTACCTCAGATGATGTTGCCTTTTCACAAAAATTTGTTGATGATAAACGATTAGCTTTGGTTTCATTTACAGGTTCAACGCCAGTAGGTAGGGAGGTAGGTAAACGTTTGGCAGCCAGATTTGCTCGTTCTATATTAGAACTTGGTGGTAATAATGCAGTCATTGTGGATAAAAGTGCTAATCTAAAAACAGCCATCCCTTCATTAGTCTTTTCGGCAATTGGTACGGCAGGTCAGAGGTGTACTACACTGAGGCGCTTAATTGTACATGAAAGTTTATACAAGCAAACTGTGGAGAGCTTGGTTAATGCTTATAAGCAATTAAAAGTAGGCGATCCGATGGATCAAAACAACCATATGGGACCATTGATTGATAAACAATCGGTTGAGGCTTATCAAAAAGCAATTGCTGAAGTTAAGGCAAATAATGGTAAAATCGCCTTTGGTGGAAATTTGATACCGGGGGCGGGTTTTTTTGTAGAACCTACGATAGTAGAAGCTAATCCGAGTTGGGATATAGTAAATCATGAAACCTTTGCGCCAATACTTTATGTTATGTCATATAAAACATTAGATGAAGCAATTGCTATTAATAATCAAGTTGCATATGGTCTTTCTTCCGCTATTTATACAGAAGACTTAAAGGTTATGGAAGAATTCTTATCAGTTAGAGGAAGTGATTGTGGAATAGCTAATGTTAATATTGGTACCTCTGGTGCCGAAATTGGTGGAGCATTTGGTGGTGAGAAAGATACTGGTGGTGGTCGTGAGGCTGGTTCTGATGCGTGGAAGGCATATATGCGTAGGCAAACAAATACCATTAATTATGGTGAGACATTAACGTTAGCACAAGGTATTCAATTTAATTTATAAAATCAGACAGTATAATTCCCGTGCAAGCGGGAATTATACTTGAAGTATTTAATTAAGGAGTATTTATATACATGGAACTAAATAATTTATTTTCTTGTCTTTGGAATCAATACACACAAGAAAGCCCGCAGGCATTAAAAATATTTGATTTATTTAAAAAGGAGGGTGAAGAGGTTGTTAATGATCATATTGCGTTACGTACCTTTGATGACCCACGAGTTAATGTAGTAAAACTAGGTAAGTTTTTTGAACAGTTAGGTTATGTGGCTTGTGGTGAGTATGAGTTCGCTGAAAAAAAATTATTCGCAAAACATTACGAACATAAGTCAGATCCATTGCAACCAAAAGTATTTATTAGTGAACTCAAGACTAAAGAATTTAGCCCATTTTTACAGCAACAGGCTAAAAAATGTGTGGATACCATTTCAGATAAAACGTTAAATTCCCTAGAGTTATTATACTCTGGCGCTTGTTGGGGTGAGTTGGATTACAGTGTTTACAAAAAATTATTGTCGGAGTCAGAATATGCAGCATGGATGTATGTTTTTGGTTATAGAGCTAATCACTTCACTGTTTTGGTAAATCAACTTAAGAAGTTTCATACAATTGAAGCGGTAAATACATTTTTAAAGCAAAAAAAATATAGGTTAAATAGTTTAGGAGGTGAGATAAAAGGTACTCCAGAAGAGCATTTGGAACAATCAAGTATTATGGCAAATAAGGTGTTAGTAAAATTCAAACAAGGTATTTTCGAAGTACTAAATAGTTATTATGAATTTGCAAAACGCTATCCTTTAAGTAATGGAAAGTTATATCAAGGTTTTATTGCAAAATCTGCAGATAAAATATTTGAAAGTACAAATGTTAAACTAAGTAATAGGAAAGTAAAAGACAATGAGAGCGTATAATTTTGCGGCAGGTCCTGCGATGTTACCTGAGGAAGTATTAGCTAAAGTTCAAAATGAAATATTTGATTGGTGTGGTACTGGAGTATCTGTGATGGAACTTGGTCACAGAACTAAGATATTTCAAGAGCTTTTGGAGAATCTACAAAAGAAAATTCGTACGCTAATGAATATTCCACATAATTACAAAATACTGTTTGTGCAAGGTGGAGCTCAAGGGCAATTCTCAGGTATTCCTATGAATTTACTCAAGCAAAATAAAAATGTCGATTATTTTAATACAGGTATTTGGTCTAAAAAAGCCATAGATGCTGCTACTAAATATGCAGATGTTAATATTGTTGCCGAATCTACAAAAACTGGCATTCCAGATGTAAGTGCTTGGAAGTTAAATCCTAAAGCTAGTTATGTATATTATTGTCCAAATGAAACTATAAACGGGATTCAGTTTTCGCAAGTACCTGATGTAGGTAATGTCACGCTTATTGCGGATATGACCTCATCAATTTTATCTGAAGAAATTGATGTTTCAAAATTTGGTCTGATTTTTGCGGCGGCGCAGAAAAATCTGGGTATTGCAGGAGTGACGATTGTCATTGTGCGTGATGACTTGTTAAATAGTAGTTTGGATATTGTGCCTAATGTATGGAACTATAAATTACTTTCTGAATGTAATTCGAGTGTCAATACTGTACCTGTTTTCGCTTTATATGTAATGGATTTAATGGTCGATTGGTTAATTACTCAAGGTGGTGTTTCTGCAATTGCAAAAATAAATAAAAGAAAAGTTGAGAAGTTGTATAATTATATTGACACTAGTGAATTTTATTATAATAATGTAGAAAAACCTTATCGCTCACAGATTAATGTTCCTTTTGAGTTAACTCAAGAATCTTTATCGGTTGATTTTTTAGATGAGGCAATAGCTAATGGATTAAAATACCTACAAGGACATATTGCAGTGGGTGGTTTAAGAGCTAGTTTATATAATGCCATGCCAGAGTCTGGAGTAGATAAATTAATTTCATTTATGCACGATTTTGCCGCTAAACATAGATGAAAAACAATCAAATCGAACTTGAATTTAAAAGTGAGCTTGAACAAGCTGGCTTTCATGGTGATATTTTAACTGATTTTGCAAATCTAGTGATAAACGCCACAGATAATAGTATCTATGAGGTACTACCCTCATGTGTAATTCAACCGCAGCATCAACAAGATGTGCAATTGTTATTTAAATTAGCCAATACCGAAAAATTTAAAACACTTACATTTACGGCAAGGGGTGGTGGTACTGGTACCAATGGTCAGTCGTTAACAACAGGTGTGGTAATCGATACCACACGTTACATGAATAATATTCTTGAATTTAACCCAACTACTAAGACCATTATCGTTGAGCCAGGGGTTGTTTTAAGTCAATTAAATAAATTTCTACAACCGCATGGGTTATTTTTTGCCCCTAATGTATCTACCGAAAATAGAGCTACAATAGGTGGTATGATTGCTAATGATTCAGCTGGCAAAGGTTCATTGGTATATGGAAAAACCAGCAATCATGTTGAGGACCTATCCTGTGTTATGCTTGATGGTAGCATAATTAATTTTAATGCGATAACTAATGACGCATTATTAAATGAAAAACAAGATAACAAATCATTTGAACTAGCAAAACAAATAAAAGAGCTTTTAGTACCAGTAAAGGACGAAATAGAGAAAAGATTTATTCCATTAAAACGTCCATTATCAGGGTTTAATTTACAAGAGGCGTATCAAAATAATACGGTAGATTTAACTAAGATTATTTCAGGTTCAGAGGGTACTTTGGCATTTATCATAAATGCCAAGTTGAAGTTAACGCCAATTTTAAAATATAAAGCCTTGGTGGTTACCCATTACGACAGTTTTTTAGATGCTTTGGGTGATGCTGGTTTTTTAATTGAGCATAAACCCTTGGCAATAGAGACGGTGGATGAGATTGTGCAACAAAGTGCAACGTCACTAGCTATTTGGACTGAGTTAGCAGAGCTTATGGGGTTAGATAAAAATGAAAGTTGTATTTCCAATTTTACAGAATTCGCTGAAGATAATGTAGAGTCACTTAATAACAAAATTAATTCTTTAGAAAATGAGTTAATTAAAAAGAATATGCGTTTTAGAATCGTGCGTGACTCAGTGGATATAGCTAAATTATGGGGGATACGCTCTTTAGCCGTAGGTTTGGTTGGTAAAATGCCAGGCACACGTAAACCAGTTGCTTTTGTTGAAGATGCTTTAGTTCCACCGCATAATTTACGTAAATTTGTTGCTGAATTTCGTGAGTTATTAGATGGTTATAATCTTAATTATGCCATGTATGGCCATGTTGATGTGGGTTGCGTCCATGTACGACCAGCATTGGATATGAAAGATAGTGAAGATAGAGCATATATTCGTCTAATTACAGAAGATGTAGTTAAGTTGACAGACAAATATCACGGGTTGTTATGGGGTGAGCATGGTAAAGGTTATCGTGGAGAATTTGCCCAGCATACCTTTGGACCAATTCTATATCAAGTTATGCGTAAAATAAAAGCAATGTTTGACCCTGCAAATAGATTAAATCCAGGTAAATTAGTAACAGCAGAAAATACCTTAGATCAAGTCACTAAAATAGATGTTGTGACAATGCGTGGCGAGTTAGATCAAAAAATCAATAGCACGTTACAAGATGAGTATTCAGAGTCAATGTTATGTAACGGTAATGCTGCGTGTTTTAATCAGGATGTAAATAATGTCATGTGTCCATCGTATAAGGTAACTAGTGATAGAGTGCATTCACCAAAGGGTAGAGCAATGCTGGTTAAAGAGTGGTTACGAGCTAAATCGACATTAGGGGATGATAACTATCACACGAAAGAGGCGGCTAAGGTGGCTTTTAATGCAATGCAGGGATGTCTTGGGTGTAAAGGATGCGCTGGTAAATGCCCAACGCAAGTTAGTATTCCTGATTTACGCAGCAAATTTTATAATACGTATTATACGCAATATGAGTCAAGAACTATCCGAGAAAAACTGCTTGCATATTTAGAAGATATATTGATTTTTGGTGCTAAAGTTCCATTATTATGGAATTTTATACTTAAAAGTAACGTATATCCAAAGTTTGGCATGAATAAGATACCAGCGTTATCTTTACAAAAAACGTTTAAAAAAACGATGGCAACTGAAAATTTAATCATATACAATGGTGATATAAGCATTTTTGAGAGACTTACACAACCCGTTGCAATTTTTAGTGATGTATTTGTTGGTTTACTTAATCACGAGGTTTTAATTAGTAGTTGCCAGATTTTAAAAAATTTTGGTTATACGCCAGTTGTTCTTTTACCACAATCAAGTGGTAAGGCATTCCTTGTTGCTGGTTGGTTAGATAAATTTAAATCACGTGCACATGGAGTCAAAGAATTACTCGATCCTATTTTTATTAAGGGTATTCCTGTTGTAGGTCTGGAAAGTAGTGTGAATTTAATGTTTAGAGATGATTATGTTAAATTTGCTGAGTCATTACTTGGCAGGGTGGCTACTTTAGCGGAGTTTTTGATAAAGGCAATAGAAAATCTAAATGTAGTGCAAAAAATTAACCAAACATTATCACCTTTAAAAAAATATTGCTTACTTCCACATTGCACAGAACAATCTCTTTTGCCACAAGATGCAAAATTATGGCAAAAAATATTTAATTATTTTGGTTTAGAATTAAGCCTTATGAATCTTGGTTGTTGTGGTATGGCAGGTACGTATGGTCATCAAGCGGAACATTTAGAGAATAGCACTAATTTATTTTTAATGCATTGGGGTGATGTGCTAAATTCACCAGATAAAGAATTTTTAGCAACGGGTTATTCTTGTCGTTCACAAGTTAAATCTTTAGCTAATATGCAATTAAAACATCCAATTCAAATACTTCGTCGAGTACATGACGAGGCAATTGATATATATGGATAACTGCAAATTATTTGTAACTACTCAAGTAGTATAGTATACTACTTACTTGTGAAATTTTATTTTTAAAGGTTATTGGCACATGTCAAATTTACAACAACGATTGGAATCACGCCAGATCAATATGATTGCTATAGGTGGTTCGATAGGCACTGGGATTTTTCTTGCAAGTGGTTATTCTATTTTTGTTGGCGGTCCAGGTGGTGCTTTAGTTGCTTATACTGTGATGGCAGTGATTGTCTATTTTTTAATGACGAGTCTTGGAGAAATGAGTACCTTCAAACCAAGTTCAGGTTCATTTTGTGATTATTCAAATTTATATGTAGGCAAATCATTTGGTTTTGCCATGGGTTATAATTACTGGTTTAATTGGGCAATAACTATTGCAACTGAGATCTCGGCCGCAGCATTGATTATGAATTACTGGTTTCCGCATATTAATCCTGTGTGGTTTTCCATAGTCTTTTTTCTGGGAATCTTTATTACAAACTTATTCTCGGTTAAAGTATACGGTGAAGTTGAGTATTGGCTTTCGTTTGTAAAAGTGGCAGTTATCATAGTATTTATTGTATTAGGTATAGCGACGCTATATCATCAACCAGAATTTGGTGTTAAACGTTGGACAATAGGCGATGCACCATTCCATCAAGGATGGTTTGGTTTTATATCAGTATTCTTATTTGCTGGATTTTCTTTTCAAGGTACCGAATTAGTGGGTGTTGCCTCAGGGGAAACTAAAAACCCAGAAACAAGCATTCCTAAAGCGATTAAACTTGTATTTTGGCGTTTGACACTGTTTTACATATTATCTATAGGGATTATTAGTTTACTAATTGCGTATAATGATCCACGATTAGCAACACAAGACAACGTACATATGAGTCCGTATACTTTAGTGTTTAGTAATTATATTGGTACTTATGCTGCTAACTTCATAAATATTGTAATTTTAGTTGCGCTAATTTCTGCAGCTAATGCTAGCATGTACTCATCCACTCGCATATTGTGGTATTTGGGCACAATTAAACAAGCTCCAAACTTTATTACTACAGTAAATAAACGCGGAATTCCGATTGCTGCATTAATTTTAACTGCTTTAGTTGGTTCAGTGGTATTTATTTCTTCTTTTGTCGGTAATGGTGTGGTTTTTACTTATTTGGTACAAATTTCGGCTTTATGTGGATTTTTGGCTTGGTTTGGCATTGCATTAAGTCACTACAAGTTTAGAAAAAATATCCTACCTAAGTTAGGCGGTGTGGGTATATTAAAATATAAAGCTAAATTTTATCCATGGGCACAGATTATCTCTATGGTTGCAATTGTTCTTATTATAGTTGCGCAATTCATTACTTTAGGTGAACATTATAATATTTTTGATTTTATTATGATATACTCATCATTGATATTATATTTTGTTCTATATTTTGGGCATAAAATCTATACTAAATTTAATTTAATTAATAAAAACAGCCCTTATTCCAAAATGGATGAGGAAAACGTAGATTAACCTTAAAGAAATTATGTATATACTCGAACATATTCAAGATCCATGTAGGCACCAAGCTACGGCGCCTGTAGGTGTAATAGGTAATGAGATTGGCAACAAACATGGAACTTGAATATGAATGAGTATATTCGCAATGAGTATAGAGCTAATATAGTTGCGCAATCGCTATGTTTTGTTATAAATTGTGCGATCTATTATATCTCGGATAATTCTATCTTTTTGTGGGTGGCTATCGCAACCATTTGTTTTATCGGCATTGTAACTAGTCAGCCGAAAAAGACAATTTTTGATAGAAATATTTTTAATCACTTTATAATGGTGGTTGTTTATTATACAATCAGTGAACTTACTTCTGGGTATCATTTCGCTTATTTTATTCTGATTTTCATATTTACTTATGTTTTTTTTATTTTAAAAGATTCAGGGTATGATAAAAGTGTTACTATCTGGACGTATGTTCAATGTCTTGCTGTTGCAACCACACTAACCCAATTACCATTTCAAACTAAAATTGTTGCCACAATAATCTCTTATATTGAAGCGCAGGTTGTATTGTATATTTCCTTTCGTGTATTCCCATCAGGAATCAACTATGTTAGAGAGAATTATATATTCAATTTTAAACATGGTCGTATCAAAGAATGGTATGCGATTAATTCTGAAAAAGTTAAGTTAGCGATTCGTGGTACGCTTACTGCTGGGATTTTATATATTATTTGTGTAACACTTGTTAGTAATGATTTAAAACCAAATTGGGCAGTAGTTGTGGCTATTGGTTGTATCTTAAAAAATGATGATGTGGCTAGTAAAAGAACTATCATAAGTGGTGTTATCGGTACTTTTGTTGGCCTATTAGCATCAAGTTTAATAATAAAGTATAATAGTATCCATTATCATAATTTGATGGTACTACTATTATGGGTATCTTTAGTTATTAGTATTATTTGCATGTTTGAATATCGAATAACATTCTCGTCACGGCCACAAATATTAGGGATTGTGGCGGTAACTGTTGCTTTAACATGCTTGTATATAATCTTAGATTTAAATAGTACACTTTATTTAGAATTGCGTATTATAAATAACTATTTAGGGATTGGTGGTGCATTAATTGCCTATATTATCTGGAGATCTATTAAACACTATACTAAGTGGGATATTATGTCAAAACACCCATAAACCATTACGTATATTTAATTAAGCGGTTATCTATTAATTTGGTATTACCTATATAAATTGCAACGGCAATAACAATATTTTGCTTAAAATCATCAGTAGGTGCCAGCGTTTTTTCATCCACTATCTCAATATAATTCACCAGAGCTAATTTCTCGTTATCAATAAATGTTAAGGCATTATTTAGAATTTCTTCACGTCCGAGATGTGATTTTATTTGTTGCGTAATCAAATTTATTACATCGGGGACTATTGTGGCAATACCACGTTCCTTTTGGGTTAAATAGCTATTTCTTGAGCTATAAGCTAGCCCATCATGTTCACGAACTGTTTCAACAGGGATAATCCGCACTGGTATATTGAGGTCCATGACCATTTGTTCTATTATTTTTAATTGTTGAATATCTTTTTTACCAAAATATGCCGTATCTGGTAGGGTAATATTGAATAGTTTTGCTACAATAGTGCATACACCAGTAAAATGTCCAGGGCGACTTGCCCCACAAAGATATTGGTCAAGTCTACTTGGTTGTATTTGCATTAAGAGGTTTTGGGTTAGCGAACTTGTATCAGGAATAAACAAAAAATCAACATTAATCGATTCACATAACTGGGTATCAGCACAAATATTGCGTGGGTATTTATCTAAATCTTCATTAATTCCAAACTGTAGTGGGTTTACGAAGATGCTGACAATAACAATGTCATTAGTTTTGCGCGCATTTAAGATGAGTTCTTTATGACCTATATGTAGATACCCCATGGTAGGAACAAACCCAATACTTTTATCTTGTTTTTTTAATTTAATGGCTGTTTCTTGCATTTCTTTTATGTCGGTAATTATGTTCATGACTTTTCCTCTATTTCTTAGTTTACAGAAACATTTATCGATGGTTGCATTCCTTGTAAATCAGCAATATACTGACGCACAGCATTTTTAATTAATGTATTGGCATCCATATATTTCTTAACAAATTTAGGTGTAGTTTGGTTAAAGCCAAATACATCATGAAACACCAAGACTTGTCCATCACAAAATATTCCAGAGCCAATACCAATTGTGGGTATGCTTAATAATTGCGTTATTTCCTCAGCTAATTGATGTGGCATGCATTCTAATACAACGCTACATATACCACTGTGTTCAAGCTGTTTAACTATTTCTAGTATGTGTTTACGTTGTTGTTCATTTTTCCCTTGTATTTTAAAGCCACCAAACATATTTACGGATTGAGGAGTTAATCCAATATGGCCAATAACTGGGATTTGTGCACTTATTAATGCTTCAATATGTTTTATAGTGTTTAAATGATTAATCTCCACTTTAACGGCATTAGCTCCGCCCTCAATAATTAATCTACCTGCATTTTTAATTGTATCTTTAGTATCAGTATGGTAGGTTAAGTATGGCATATCGGCAATAACAAAAGTATTACGTGCACCATTTCTTACCGCTTTCGTATGATACACAATCTCATCAAGTGTGACCCCTATAGTATCATGATTGCCTTGAATGACCATTCCAAGTGAGTCGCCAACTAAGATAGTGTTAATACCTGCTTCTTCTAATATTTGTGCAGAATAATAATCATAGGCAGTGAGCATGCTTATTTGTTGTTTTAGTTGTTTAAATTTCGCAAAATCATTTATGTTAAATGATAAGTTATTCATGTACGTTACTCCTCTAAGGTTGTTAAAAATTTTATTAATAATTGTTTGTGTTCATGATTGGTGAAAGGAACTAAATGCTCAATAATAAATTTTAAGGGAGGTAAATTGCTTGGTTCAAGTAATTTTGTATAATTAGATAATGTGTCTATGTCACCACGTGCAATTGGGCCTGTCATACTTTGAGTTATGTTGTTAGATTCGGTTAAATTATTAATAGCATTGATACTTAATGGTAGTAATTTAAATATGTCAATGTTGCTATTGTTACTTATTTGTGTGGCGTAGGAAAATAAAGCGGTGACACCACTAGATAAAATAAAACATATAAAATGATAAATTGGTTTAACGGTTTTATCTATAACGAAATACTTTAGATTTAATAATTCTAATAATGGTTTAATGTATGTGATTGCTGTATCACCACCTTCAAGTGAAAACTGTATTTGAGATAATGTGTCAAGAGGAATATCTTTGCGATTAAATGGAAATATGGGGTGTAATGACGCACCATTAGACTCGTGGTTGATGAACACTTCACTGGTAAGTAAGCCACTACAATGGATAAAGATTTGTTCGAGTTTGCGAGTTTGCGTGCTTTGTATATACTCCCATGTTTTACTAATATCATTATCTTTGGTGGTGATAAAAATAATATCACTGGATTCAATTAATTGAAACATATCTGTTGCAATAGGTATATCAATGATATTGATCGTTTCATCTAATGCGAGTTTAGAATTACTATATATCCCAACTAAATCAATTAAATTGTTATATTGTTGACATAATCGTACTAAGTTGCTGCCAGTCTTACTGGCGCCAATAAATCCAATTTTATACTTCATGTTAACTTCTGAGGGAAATTAATTTATAAAATTAAAAGATATTTTTAAAAAACGATATAAAAGTGAATATATGGTATTTGTTGGCATCAATCAAATCCTAAATAAAAAGTATTATTTGGCAAGTATCATATACTTAGCACGGGCACAAATTGAGGTTTTTGATGAGCGACGCCGTGTACAGTATTACATCAGGAGCGAAAGCGGAAAGCTCAATACATGCCGGTGCTAAGTATATCCTTAGCTATACGCCTAAAAAGGTCATATGCATTAAATATAATATGTTGTTTTTGTCATGACTTTTGAAGAAATTTTCATTAACAACTTAATGGGAGTTGGTAATCTGGCGGCACCATAGTTGTGAGCCATTTCTGCATGACCGATTTCATCGTCGCGCATTTGCTGTAAAATGGCTTTACTTTTTAAATCTTTATAAGGTATTATATCCAAATGTTCATTTAAATGAGCCTCAACCTGTCTTTCTGTTTCTTCCAAGAATCCTAGATTCCATTTGTCCCCAAGAATACCAGCAGTTATTCCAATTGCAAGGCTTACGCCATAATAAAGAGGGTTTAAAATGCTAGTCTTACCCCCAAGTTCTTTTATGCGATGTTCTGTCCAAGCTAGGTGTTCAGTTTCTTCATGGGCGGCGTGTGCAAATGCTTCTTTATTAAATGATTCTCTTGTGGTAATTGCTTGACCTTGGTATAATCCTTGGGCACATACTTCACCACAGTGATTGATACGCATTAATCCGATTATATGTTTTTTTTCTTCATCAGTTAAATCTTGTTCGTTAAGATTATTATCAGGATGTGCTCTGGTGGAAGTTGGTGAAGTAAATAGAGTTTTTATCACCTTATCAAATTCAATAATAATTTTATCGAGCATCGTTATCACCCCATATTTGTTGACAATTTTAAATAGTTTGCAAGAAGTACCCAATTTAGGGTAAAATCTGGCAGATTAGCGTGTTAGGTGCTGGTCATCCTGTACTTAAATGATGACAGTGCTAAGTATATATAGTACGGTATTATATACCATTAACCACATGCCATTAATAAATTTTAAGGATTTTTTAAATGATTTTAGATAAAGTAAGTATTGGTAGTAATGTGCCAGAAGAGTTTAATGTAATTATCGAGATTCCAGCATACTCGCATCCAATTAAATATGAAATGCATAAAGAGTCAGGTGCAATTTTCGTTGATAGATTTGTGGGTACAGGAATGTCATATCCATTTAATTATGGTTTTATTCCTCATACATTATCAGAAGATGGAGACCCAGCGGATGTTGTGGTAATAACTCCGTTCCCAGTTGCTCATGGTGCTATTATAGCCTGCAGGCCAATTGGTGTACTACGTATGGAAGATGAGTCAGGTATAGATGCCAAAATATTAGCGTTACCAACTAAAAAAGTATGCCAATTATATGCAAATATAGATACTGTTGACGGGTTACCTCCATTATATATTGAGCAGATTAAGTACTTCTTTGAGCATTATAAGGGTCTTGAGACTGGTAAATGGGTTAAGATAACTGGTTGGGAAGATGTGAATGCTGCTAAACAAGAAATAATTGATTCAATAAAACGTTATAAATAACAGCTAAGATTAAAGGAACGGTAAATATGACAACAGTTCGGAAAAATAAAGCATTAAAGCCAAAGGTTAGGGCAAAAAAGCCTCTGACACCACTAAAGAAAGATATTATCAGTATTCATCAATTTAGTAAAATTGCGATGACTTTTTGGATTGGTGGTAGTTTAATGCTGGCTTTAGTCATATTTCCTCTTTTATTTAAAACGTTGGATCCAATAACTGCGTCACAACTGGTGGGGCAGTCATTGAATATTCTTGCATATATAGGAATTGTCTGTTTACTAATAGCGTTAATTGAAGTTATGATTAATCATAAATTAGCATTAATAAAAACAAAACGTTTTTGGTAT